>DASZHC010000053.1:0-5709 GCA_035938215.1 Chthoniobacterales bacterium | reverse complement strand
CGCGGTCCACCCACGGGCCCTCGACCGGCATCTCGCCTTCGAGCGTCATGCCGAGCGCGGTGAAAAAAGCGATAGCGGCTGCAAGGTCGTCGACGACGACGCTGACGTGGTCCAATCTCTTGATCGTCATGTCCCTAGTATAGCAAAACTGCGCGAGCAGTTCTCCGCAAGCGCAAGGCTGCACGCCCCTCGCCCCAGCATGCCCGGGGTGGCCCGTACGGCAGGCAATCCTCCACGATCGTGCGCGAAAGAAGTGTTGTCTTTTCGCCGGCACAATTCGGCCGCGACGTTGCGGCCACCGCGTTTGCTATTTGGTGACCGGAGTAGGCTGAATGACCATGACTTCGATTTTGTCGCCCAAAATTCTGCAGTAGTACTCCAGCGAGACGCGCTCACCCGGAAAATTGCCAGTAATCATCGCCGTGAGAATGACACCATTGGCTTCCCCTTTCGCATTTGTCGGAGCGACAACGTACCGAAACTTTTGGAATAGCTCGGCGCTCCACTGTCGAATTTCGCCTGTGCCACGCATAATATGGCCAGCGTCGTAAACAACGGCGTCTTTGGAGAAACAGGCGGTAACAGTGTCTGTATCACGATCGTTGTTCGCCTTCACAAAATCAGCCAAGATTGATGGGATTTTGGTTTTGGGAGCAGCCTCAGTTGCAGGAGGCTCAGCCATGCCCAAGGATCCCCAGATTGAGGTGATGGCGAAGCACGCGAAGAGAATAGCTGCGTATCTTGCAATGCGGTATGATGTTTTCATGAGATGGTTATTTGGTGGTTGATGTGCGTGAGAGAAAGGCGTCAAATGAATCGCGCAACAATGTCTCCATAATCCACAAGATGTGGACGAGCAATGTTCTGGAATTCGCATTTCTGTTCCAAAACGCCGCGCCACGCCCTATAAATCGGCGCAAGAGTAAATTTAACTCGATGGTGACCGCTCCTTGGGCTACTTTCACTTGCACGCAAACCGCCACCGCCGAGCAAATATGGATGTTCTTACCGAAATAATGTCTCTTCTGAGAACACGGACCAACATTTACGGGAAGCTGGAGCTGGCTCCACCATTTGGGTTCCAGTTTCCTGGAGGAAAAGGAATCTTTATGATCATCCTTCGCGGTTCCTGCTACCTGCAGGTGGCTAAGGAGCCGCTTCTGCCGCTGGTGGGCGGTGACTTTGTCCTGCTACCCTCACTCAGACCGTATTCGCTTCGGAGTGAGCCGAAACGCCCATTGCGTCCGATTGAGCGATTCGTCACGGAAGAAGAGTTCCGGCGCACTCGGGTTTTCAATTTTGAGGGTGGGGAAAATCCTCCCGTTTCGGTGATCGCTGGATGCTTCAATTTTGAATTGCCGGAGAGCAAGTTGCTGATCAAGCACCTTGCGCCAGTGATTTCATTGCGAGCGAGCGATCAGAGCGCGTCCCCGTGGTTTCAATCAACGCTCCATTTCATTGCCGCAGAGACATCCGCGGATCTACCGGGAGCAACGGCGATCGTCGACCGCCTCGCAGAAGTGCTTCTCATCCAGGCCTTGAGAGCGTGCATTCAGGCTACCTATCCACCCGGCAACCCAAATTGGTTGCGGGCGCTCTCTGACAAACAAATCGGCGAAGCACTTAGACTGATGCACGCAGAGCCATCACGGACGTGGACTGTCGTGGAGCTTGCTCGCAGCGTCGCCATGTCCCGCTCCGCATTTGCCGAGCGGTTCAAGGAGCTGGTCGGCGAGACGCCGTTGGATCATTTGACCCAATGGCGAATGGTGCGGGCCGCAGGGATCATGTTATCGGCGAAAACCAAGAGGTTTGCCGAGATCGCATCCGTCGTCGGCTACGACTCGGAAAGCTCGTTTGGAAAAGCTTTCCGGCGGGTGATGGGGGAGTCGCCCGGACAGTATCGCCGGGAAAAACGCCTGGAGCTTTCCTCGACTTCATAAATACACGTTGGCGATTGATTTCTCCACTCTCGTTTCCAAACTCGAGCGGAACGAGAGGTTGCGAAACCAGGTATGGTTGCCACCCGATCTCCGATCTTGAAGCCGGTTCTATCTCAGGGTTTCATTTTTTCATGATGCACCGAGCGCATGGCGTTCACTTGCGTTTGGTAATCCGCATCCGCGACGGCGTAAAATGCCTCCGATGACTTCTCTCGGTTGGTGACCAGCGAAGAACGATCGACGTTTTTTAACCGCTGCTGAAGCTCTTCTTTCGTCGGATTGACGCAGTAAATGGGAGATCCGGGTTGTTGCCGCCATGATTCAGCGATTGTTCCGATGTCAACAGAATCAAATCCAAATCGATCAATGAGTTGAGCAACGATTTGCTTTGCCCTGGGATCATCTCCAGAAATCGGAAGAGCGACTCGGTCTTTGCTTCCCGTAGGGCGTCCCGCCTCCGCAAATGCCTTATATATAATCGAGTTGAGGACCTTGACGACGGGCTTCCCAATCTGCTTCTCAACCCACGCACTTTCCGTAAGTCCATTTTCTATCTCGTCGATACGCCCGTCGCGCCACGGATAATAGTTGCCGACATCAATGACGATGGTTTCTTTCCTTGCTCTATTTAGAAGCCCTTTGGGCAGCACTGGAAACGCCTTTTGAGGAAGGACAAGAAAAAGGATATCGACATCTTGAACGACCTGCTCAATGGAAACAGCTACCGCTCCCGTGTCCGCCGCGAGATCCTTTAGTGACTCGGGGCCCCGTGAATTTGCCAATTTCACGGGATGCCCTGCGCCCCTTAATTTTCTGATAATCACTTCTCCAATTTGTCCGGTTCCGATAATGCCAATGTTCATAAATTCTCCTTTTCCTGATTGAGACCAAGAGCGCCTCTAAGTTATCGCGCACGCTCCACTAACTCATGGGCATGCATTTTCGCCCAATCCCTCAACAACAATGGCTCGCGCCCCAGGAGTCGCTTGGTATCGTCCTTGATGCTTCCAATGTAGGCCATTCGCCCGTCATCGACCTGGTCGAAGAATTCGAGCCCTCCCTTGGCGTAGGCCAGTTCGTAAGCTGAGCCAGGCTGTGCCGCATCGCTTTGGAAGCTTCCGGCGCCACGAACCGTGGCCGTGAACTGATAACCCGTAGCGGTCGTGAGAGTTTCGGCCACCTGGTTCGGGGTCAGCACATCTGCGGAAAACCAATAGTCCTTTCCATGGTGCTTTTCCGGCCCTTCCAGGAGAATTACGGCCGCCGCTTCTGTCACATCTTCCAAAGCAGTAAACCCAACGGCTTTGGCGGTGTACGTATTGTACAAGCCGCCTTTGATCGACCACACTGACAGAAAGTTCTGCATGAACATGTTCGGATGTAAATTCGTCCAGGCAATGCCGCTGTCACGAACATACGCTTCGATCATCTGATGCCAGGCGAAGACCGTGGAGTAGCCGTCATGATCCACCGTGAACGCGCCCAGGTGCACGATATGTTTTACACCGTTGCGTCTGGCCGCATCGACCAGCGCTTTGCTTTGGACAAGCATGTCGACCGTGTAACCATTGATCAGAAAAACGCCCGTGATGTCTTTCAATGCTTGATCGAAAATCCGCGGATCATCGAGATCAATATACCGCGATGCCCCAAATTGCTCCGCGAGTTCTTTTAGATTCGCTTTCCTTCGTGTCCCCACCGCGAGGTTTGCTTGCCGCCTTTTTAAATTTGCGGCGACGAGTTTTCCTACTTGTCCTGTTGCTCCCAATACGAGCAGGTTGCTTGAATTATTCATCTGAATCTCCTTTGTGGTTAAATATCGAGTTTAGGCTGGTCTTGTTTTCGTTCTCCATGGCGAGATCTCTTCATACTCGCTCAATGATGTATCCTTACTCCACATGAGGTGGACGATCAATGTTCAGAACTCCACATTTCTATTCCACAACGCCGCGCATCCGCGTGAAGAGCGGCGTAAAGGTCCATTAAGCTCGATTGCGGCTCCTTGGAGCTTAGCAATTCTTTTTAAGTGCCAGTCGTCCCGTGAAGACGTTCAGTTACGTCTCGCTGTCCGGCGTTGCCACTGTTTCCGACGAGAGATCTCTGGCCATATCCGGCCTTGAACTGGAGGATGGTCGACCACTATGGGAAAGATTACCCAGGAAATTTGCATGGCTGGGAAAACCCGCGAGTAATCTGATTCCATTGGCGGGTGGCGTCGCAGGTGCCGGTTTTGACGCGCTCCTAAGTCTTCTCGCCAGTCGAGTTCTCAAGGATGCCATCGTTGTTCTCGATGACATTGAACGAAAGGATCAGAACCTTCGCATCGGCACCATCTTCGGGGCAGTCTCAAGATTGACCGAGATCCGAGGAGCGAAAGTTGTTGTGATCATGAACGAGGCGGAGTTGGTCCATGCAGATGAGGCGGCAGCTGAAACGCTCTCCCACCAGAGGGAGAAGATCTTTGATCGAGAATTTGAATTCCGGCCGAGTGTCGACGAAGCGCTCGCAATCATTGCATTAAAAGGGACTGCAGAATACATAGAGCCCGTCGCGGAAAAACTCGACCGATAGTGCCGTCGTTGATCTCAACGAAGTTAGTCGAACAGACTCGAATCGTGGAGTGGCAGGGTGCAACTCCTAAGTCAATCGGAGGCGAGAAAATCATGCATTTCATTTTACTCTAGATGTATATTGCCGTAATATACATAGTAGATTGATTGATTTTGGATTAATCACAGGCTTCGAGTGGGATAAAGGGAACGAGCGCAAAAGCGTCGATGCTCATCAGGTAGCCCAATTTGAGGCCGAAGAGCTTTTCTTTAATCAACCATTGATCGTTACAGACGATCCGGCCCACAGCGCACAGGGGCACGCGCTGGGAGTCACCGATCGCGGCCGACTCCTGCACGTGACATTTACGCTCAGACAAACCAATACAAAAATTCGCGTCATCTCTGCCAGGGACATGTCGCGACGAGAACGACAAATCTATGAAAAGCAAAAGTAAGCCTGCGCTGCGATCAGAGGAAGAGGAGCGGGCCTTTTGGGAAAAGGAAGATTCCGCTGATCATATTGATTGGAGCAAGGCGCAGCGCGCTGTATTTCCGAATCTGAAGCCGAGCACGACATCTATTAGCATCAGGCTTTCCAGCGCAGCCTTGATGCGAATTAAGCAAGAGGCCAACAAGCGCGATGTACCGTATCAATCTTTGATCAAGCTGTGGTTAAACGAAAAACTTGAAGCTTGCGGCAGGCCGAAAGCAGCAACGTTTGGAGCACATCGGCAGAACTCCCTCAAGCGACATATACAGTGAACATTTGGGCCATTCTGTTGCATGTTGCTACATCCGTTAATCAAACGATGTAGGCTGCAAGCCGCTTCGCTGGCCATCACCGTTTTCTAACTTGCAACAAAATGAACAACGAATTGACGAACAACGAATCACGACGCCCTCGCCCACGAACCCGCGAACATTTAATGCCGGAGGAAGTAGCAAAGTTCCTCGCGGCGGCCAAGAACAAGAGCCTGTCACGAAACCCGGAACGCGACTATTGCCTGCTGCTCTTAATGGTGCGCCACGGTTTGCGGGTATCGGAAGCGTGCAGCCTCACACTCTCAGACGTTGATATGAAAGGTAAGGTGGTGCATGTCAGGCGACTCAAGAACGGCAAATCAACGACTCACCCGCTCTATAACGGCGAGGTTAAGGCGATTAAAGATTGGATGGCGAAACGCCAAGCGATGAGCCTGGACGCGTTGACACTT
>DASZHC010000052.1:0-2376 GCA_035938215.1 Chthoniobacterales bacterium | reverse complement strand
AAACAAAAAAGTTGCGCTGGCGCGTCATGTCACGACCCATCTGGATGCGTACCTATCAGCCACGCAACTTGGGATCACGCTGTCCAGCCTTGCTCTGGGATGGATCGGTGAACCTTACCTGGCAAGGTTAATTCAGCCGCTGCTGGCACATGCCGGTATCAATTCCGGCGCTCTCGTTCACGGAGCCTCATTTGCCGTCGGCTTTGGCATCATCACTTATCTGCATATTGTTCTTGGGGAGATAACCCCTAAGTGGCTCGCGATCCGTCAACCGCTCGCTATTAGTCTTTGGGTCAGCCCTCCGCTTCATCTTTTCTATTCGGTTTTCCGGCCCGCGATCTGGTTTCTCCAAGCCTCAGCGACTTGGATCCTGAAGACATTTTTCAGGATGGAACCGGTCGCCGACTCCGAGCTTGTGCACAGTGAAGAGGAGCTCCGCGTTATCCTTACGGAAGCCGAACCTTCGGAAAGCGGAACTGAGCCGAGCAACGAACTGCTGATAAACGTCTTGGATTTTCGCCAGCGGGTCGTTCGAGATATCATGACTCCTCGAGGAGACGTGATCTACCTGGATATTCAGGATTCGTTTGAAGCGAATGTCCAGGTTGCGATCGAGTCCGGGCACACCCGCTTTCCCCTCGTTCGAGGGCACCTCGACAACACCGTCGGTCTTATCCACATCAAGGATTTGATGCGCGAGATTAAAAAGCAGAAGCCGGATCTGCTTGCGATCAAGAGGGAATTGATGCCGGTGCCGGAGTTTATGTCTCTTGAAAAGCTGCTCAACCAGTTTCTGGGTAAACGGGCGCATTTTGCTGTGGTGGTTGACGAATACGGCGGAGCCGTCGGTATCGTGACCCTTGACAACGTTCTCGGAGAACTTGTGGGTGAAATTCAGGACGAATTTGACCAGGAGCAGGCGAAGGAATTTGTTCGAATCAGCGAGGATGAGTTTGTGGTTCAGGGCCAGCTGAATTTGTATGAGCTTCAGGAACTTGTCGGTCTTCATCTCGAAAATGCGGACGTCAGCACGATTGGCGGTTACGTGGTACAGCTCCTCGGGCATTTGCCCAAGCAGGGAGAGCAGGTGGAGATTGAAAGCTATCTGGTAACCATTTCGCAAACCGACGGCCGCCGAATCCTGCAGCTTCATTTTAAGAAGCAGCCGCCAAAAGCCTCGGAGGAGCCCGAGTCCAAGGCGAGCGAGCACAAAGAGTAGAACGGCCGGCTTAGACTCGGAGATCCGGCCCTGCCGATCCGACCCGAAAAAAACGGTGCCGATCTAAGTCATCCTTGCGTCGCTTGAACGGCGGTCAACGCAATTGTGTAGACAATGTCGTCAACGAGTGCCCCGCGGGATAAATCATTTACGGGCCGCTTTAGGCCCTGAAGCATAGGTCCAATGCTGATAACGTTTGCGCTGCGTTGGACCGCTTTGTAGGTCGTATTTCCCGTGTTTAAATCCGGAAAAATGAATACCGTGGCGCGACCGGCAACCGGACTATTCGGCGCCTTCGTTCTCGCGACGTCGGGCATGAACGCCGCATCGTATTGGAGCGGCCCGTCGATAAGAAGATCAGGCCGTTTTGTTTTCGCAAGTTTCGTCGCCTCGCGCACTTTTTCCACATCCGCGCCTGAGCCAGATTCACCCGTTGAATAGCTGATCATTGCCACTCTGGGAGGAATGCCAAAAGCCGCCGCGGAGTCAGCGCTTTGAATTGCGATATCCGCCAGAGTCTCTGCGTCAGGGTCGGGGATCACGGCACAATCCCCATAGACAAGTACCTGCTCCGGAAGGCACATGAAAAAAATGGATGAAACCGCTCTGGCGTATTTCTTTGTCTTTACGATCTGCAGGGCGGGCCGGATCGTGTTGGCCGTGGAGTGAACGGCTCCAGATACCAGCCCATCGACCTCGCCAACCGCGATCATCATTGTCCCCAGTACAACATTGTCCTCGAGTTGACTTGCGGCCATTTCCATCGAGAGGCCCTTATGCTTCCGCGCTTCGAAGAGCGGAACGACGTAGTTAGTGCGAATCTGGGCCGGATTCAAGATTTCGAGGTTTTCGGGTATTTCAACGTCCTGGCTCTTTGCGACCGTTTCAATTTCCGTTGGATCACCGAGCAGGACGCATCGTGCGATTCCGCGCCGGCAGCAAATCGAAGCAGCGCGCACGGTCCGCGGCTCAGAACCTTCCGGCAAAACAATCCGCTTGTCTGCCTTGTGGGCTCGCTCGCGGAGTTGATGAAGAAAAGCTGCGGGCGAAAGCCTGAATTCGAGTTCTTTCCTGGATTGAGATATCAGCCATTCGACATCCAGCCATTGTGCTGCGTGATCGATTGCTCCCTCGATTCGCTCGAGATCGTCGACCGG
>DASZHC010000051.1:0-2982 GCA_035938215.1 Chthoniobacterales bacterium | reverse complement strand
TATTTTGAAACGCTTCACCCGCAACAACCTCAAACATCCCACTTACCTGGCTTTTGCAGAGTTGGGCAAGGCGATCAAAACGATCTTTCTTTGTCGGTACCTACACTCCGAAGCGCTGCGGCGCGAAATCCAAGAAGGCCTCAACGTCATCGAGACTTGGAACGGGGCCAACAGCTTCATCCTCTACGGCAAAGGCGGTGAGATCGCTACTAACGATTGGACGCAACGCATGCTCCCGGGAGATCTACGTGCACTGACGCGCTTATCTACTCTCACGTGACTCCCTACGGGACTTTTCGGCTCGACATGAATCAGAGGCTGGCGATCGAACAAGATGCGGTTGCTGCATGACTGCTACCTGCAGCGCTACTTTGCCCCTGGTGACACGAATGTTTTTACTGGGCCTATTCGAGCCTGTGGGCTAGCTCAGGGCAGTTTCGCGAGGGTCTCGCGTCCGCGTCGCTTGATCTCGGGATCATCTTTCTCTACGTCCGGCATCGCCAACCCCTTGGCGATCAATCGGCGCGCGTCGGCGGCTTTTCCCATCTGCGCGTAGGTTTGTCCCAGCTCGATGTAATGCATGAGGCGGTTGGGATTGATTTCGATCGCTTTCTGAAAGCACAACACCGCTTCAGTGTTCGATCCCGTCGGCAATTCGCCGTATAGGAGCGAACCAACTGCTCGCTTCAGTCCATTAACATCGGCAAGCACTTTGTTCCATCGGCCCAACACGTTCCAGGCCAGGTCGTTGTGCGGATCGAGCTTAATCGCCTTGTCTACCGCGTCCTTGATGCGGCGCGCGGACTCGATCTGCTCTTTGATTCCCTGGAGCGCAACCATTTTTCCGTAGCTTATCGCGGGAGAGAGTTGCGCCTCGGAGTCATTCGGCGCGAGCGTCGCCGCCCGCAGCGCATAGTTCAATCCGATGCCTCCGAGCCTGAGTTTCTCCTCGCGTGTCGTGGCATCGGCCATTAAATGGCGATATTGTCTTGCGATGCGCAAAAGAAGACTTGCGCTTTTGGGCTCCAGCTTTTCCGCTGCCAAATAAAAATCAAGCGCCTCAGAGGCCTTTAGTTTTAGATCGAAATCATCGCCTTTCTTGATAAGGTCGTCGGCAGGTCCTGCCCAAATCGTCGAGCAGGTCAGCAGCAACGCCGCGGTTGCAAAAAATGCATTGCGGGAAAAGGGAAGGTTCACTTTCGTATCCATCGCCTACCGAGCACCGTCCGGTCGCCTAAAGCTCGGCTGAGGGCTAGGGTGTCCAGACCCTGCGGTCTTGGATTGAAAATCCACGTCCTGAATGGCCGATTGGCTTCTGCCAGGGAGTCTCCGTCGCAAGCCCTCCCGATACCACCTCTTGAAGGTCGGCAAAAGATGCTATGTAATTCTTTATCATGTATAGACGCCTAGCGAAAAGATATTAAATGACCGTGAACCACAAATGACAGTTTTGTCACCTGTGACGACTCACCAGCGCGCGCTGGACGCGTAGTCAGCGTCGAAAGCATAATGAGCTCCGAATCGAGGCCCGTTGCGCA
Organism: Chthoniobacterales bacterium; assembly: GCA_035938215.1. Taxonomy (GTDB): domain Bacteria; phylum Verrucomicrobiota; class Verrucomicrobiia; order Chthoniobacterales; family JAFAMB01; genus DASZHC01. Next base: position 1,444 of record DASZHC010000051.1, on the reverse strand, counting down.
GTCGGGAAAACGAGCTTAGATAGTAACCATCAAGTTTCATGTACAAAAGAAAGGAATGAGCGTGAAAACCGAAGTTGAAGCAGCGGTTCTGAGCATTCGCGATAATCCGGACGACGGCACGGCAAGAGTCAATTTGCGTTGGAAAGGCCACCACCAAATATCCGATTTCGACCTAGTTAAATTAGGCAGCGTCCTGAATTCTGAAGATGAAACCGAGCATAGCGGATGGGGCCCTTGTTGAACGGCCTGTAAAGGCAACGGTAGGAAAAACTATCCCTGTGAGAAAGTAATCTTTGAAGTCGATCAATCAATCGTTTGTCATGGCACGCTTTTGCCGTCGTGGAGAACGAATTTAACCTCACAGCCCTCTTCACGATTCGGGAAGATCCCCGGCGACTTCTTTTACTCACCCGCACGAATGCGATCGTCTCTAGGGCAAGCTCTAAGAGAGCAGCTGTGTGGGTCGTTCTCACGGTTTGCCCTGAAGACTCATTGACGAATGGCCCAGCGAGCTGAACGGCCTTGGCTAGGCCCACCTTTTGTCGAAGTGTCACTAGCCAGTCGCGCTGGACGGTTGCCAAGCCCTGCGGCGCGTTACCGGTCTGGTGCACCGCCTCATAAAAATCGCTCATGATCTGCACGGTGGCCTCATCACTGATTGACCACAGGGTCATGAGCAGGCGCTGTGCTCCAGCCTCGATAAAGCCGCGGCGCAATCCCATGACACCCTCACCGGCTCGTGCTTCACCCGAGCCCGTATCACAGGCCGATAAGGTCACTAACCAGGTGCCTTTGAGATCCAGCGTATTGACATCTTCTGTCTATCCGGAAATTATTTGCGAACCTGGGCGGGTAGCCGAGAATTAAATGCGAATAGAAGGGCGCTATTTGCGAATGAAAAACGTGGGATTTCGAAATCCGGCAAGTTAGCCAGCCTCAAATTCCCGGAAGCGGTTGACCCGAAAAAACGGCTATTCTTCCCGTTTCATCCTCATTTGATCCTCACTTTTCGGGTTCAAGTGTATCCGTTTTTTGGCGTCAGGATCATATGGTTTGACGACAGATATCGGATCGGCTTTGTGACCGTCGCGGGATATCCCGTAACGTGTGAACGGTCCAGACTGTTTCGGATTTCACTTCATGGTGTTGAATGCCCAAGCTTTATCGGCTCTAATGCAAGTCTAATAGCTGATCCGCTGGCGATTCTAGACTTCAAAATTCATCCATATTTAATCCGAGAACGGTGAGTGAGATAGGGAACGAAATGCCTTCTTCGCGTTTCACTTTCGATAAGCCCGGGGTGTCGCAAAATATCTGACGAGAGCCAAGCCCCACAAAAGACTCAGCCAAGCGATCATTTTTTGGCACACGGGCGCTGGGGGTCACCGGTTCAAATGGGCGTCGAGGGGCAGAGTCTCACCGCGGAAGATCAGCTCTTCATCCT
>DASZHC010000050.1:0-10907 GCA_035938215.1 Chthoniobacterales bacterium | reverse complement strand
TTCCGTTCCTCCAACATACAGATCCACGCCGCCGGGACACGCCTGAAAGGGGGCATCGCCACCCATCCAGTATCGCTCAGCCGTTTCATTGACGAAGCGATTCGGCTCGTCCGGGGAAATGAAGCGCAAATAATACCAGCAAGATCCGGCCCATTGCGGCATTGTATTCAGCTCGCGCGTTGCGCCGTCAGGCAATGTTATCCATTCTTTTGCTTTGGCCAACGGTGGTTCGGTTGTACCAGTAGGTCGGTAGTCATCAAGCGGTGGTGGAACAACGGGCAAGTTCGAATCTTGCAAAGCAAGGTGTCTGCCGTTACGCCAGACGATCGGAAAAGGTTCGCCCCAATAGCGTTGCCGGGAGAATAACCAATCGCGCAATTTATAATTAATAGATCTTTTCCCGGATTGGCGCTGCTCCAACCAATCGATGATGTGGCGTTTCGCCTCGGCTGTTGGCATGCCATCGATAAATCCGGAGTTTTTTGCGATTCCCTCTCCGGTGAAGCAGTGTTGGTCCGGTTCTCCAGAGGTGCGATTGGAATGTGGGGGCTCCACCACGTACCGAATTTCCAGCGCAAATTTTTTAGCAAACTCAAAATCGCGCTCGTCATGACCGGGCACAGCCATAATAGCGCCAGTGCCGTAGCTCATCAGAACATAGTCCGCGATCCAGATCGGGACGCGCTCCCCATTCGTCGGGTTGATTGCGAACGTCCCGGTGAAAACGCCGGTCTTCTCGCGCGCAAGATCGGTCCGCTCCAAATCAGATTTCGATCCGACCATCTCTTTGTACCTGGCAACCGCGGCGCGCTGCGTTTCTGTGGTTATGGGATCGACTAGAGGATGTTCTGGCGCGAGCACCACGTACGTCGCTCCGAACAAAGTGTCGGGACGCGTCGTAAAGACACTGATTTCATCCTCCCGATCAGCTACACGAAATTTCGCTTCCGCGCCTTCACTCCTGCCGATCCAATTTCTCTGCAACGCTTTGATGGGCTCCGGCCAGTCAAGACCCTCCAGTTCCTCAAGCAAACGATCTGCATAGGCGGTGATACGCAACATCCACTGACGCATGGGGCGCCGCACGACCGGAAATCCGCCGACTTCGCTCTTGCCGTCGACGACCTCTTCGTTGGCCAGGACCGTTCCGAGTTCCGGACACCAGTTCACCGGGGCTTCCGTGACATAGGCCAAGCGGTGGTTGTCGATGAATTCCCGGCGTTCGTCTTCCGCCTCTTGAGGAAACTCCTCCGTTCGTTTCCAAATCAGCTCTTCTATAGGACGCGCAGCGCGTACGCTCGGATCAAACCAGGAGTTATAGAGCTTGAGGAAGATCCACTGAGTCCATTTGTAATAATTTGGATCAGTCGTGTTAAGTTCCCGAAGCCAGTCATAGCTGAATCCGATTTTCTTCAGCTGTGCCTTAAAACGCTCAATATTTTGCGCTGTTGCTGTAGAAGGATGGCTGCCGGTTTTGATCGCGTACTGCTCCGCGGGCAGCCCAAACGCATCCCATCCCATCGGATGCAGGACATTGAATCCTTTGAAACGCTTGTACCGGGCAAGTATATCGGTGGCCGTATATCCTTCAGGATGACCGACATGGAGCCCTTCGCCGCTGGGATAGGGAAACATGTCGAGCACATAGAATTTCGGCTTTGAGGGGTTGAACGCCGGTTCGCCCGGGTTGGGGGTATGGAAAATGCCGGTTTGTTCCCAGTATTGCCGCCATTTCGGTTCAAATTCAGGAAACGGAAACTGTTTTCGGCGCTCGCTCATTGATAAAATGTAGTGCAGGCTCACTCTGAAGGCTGCTCATTCTCAGGCCTGGATTTGCCTGTTCGTCGGAGCAGTCTCAAGGGAGGAGGCAATTTTGAGGTGGTCATCTGACGATGCAAACACTTTTAATCGCTACTCGGAATGCGCACAAAACCCGTGAAATCGGCCAGATGCTGGGGTCCGGCTGGCGCGTCAGCGATCTTCTGTCCTTCCCCCACAGCCCGGCTATGGAGGAGACCGGGGCCACGTTTGAGGAGAATGCAATGCTCAAGGCGTTGGGCATTTCCCGGGTTTTTACCGGCCTTGTTCTCGCAGATGATTCCGGCCTGGAAGTGGACGCGCTGGGAGGGGCACCCGGGGTCAGATCCGCTCGATTCGCTGGTGGAAACGCGAACGATGCGGAAAATCGCCGCGCACTCATTGAACTGTTAAAAAACCTGCGGGGGGGCGAATTGAAGGCGCGCTTCCGCTGTGTGATGGTTCTTGCGACTCAGGGCGAGTTGCTGGGTTCTTTCGAAGGAACGGTCGAAGGCAAAGTGATTCCGGAAGAGCGCGGTTTCGGCGGATTCGGATACGACTCGATGTTTATTCCTAGCGGATATTCAGAGACTTTTGGTGAATTGCAGCCGGAAATCAAAAATAGCCTGAGCCATCGAGGCAGAGCCCTTGCCAAAGTGCTCGAATTTTTGAGGAGCTGAGGGCAAGGGCGCTAGCCCTACGGTGATATTCCTCTGGCCTGTCATCGGTAGGGCGAGCCTCCCGGCGAGCGGCTTCTTGAGCGAGCGGGTTGGGTAGCTAGCTTCGAACCGAGCGCAAAGGACCAGCCGGCGGCTCAGCGGGAGCTTCGCCCTACCGGGTGATGTTTGCCTGGCCTGTCATCGGTAGGGCGAGCCTCCTGGCGAGCGGCTTCTTGAGCGAGCGGGTTGGGTAGCTTCTTCGAACCGAGCGCAAAGGACCGGTCGGCGGCTCAACGGGAGCTTCGCCCTACCGCTACCGGGTGATGTTTTCGTAAAACCGGTTCACAATCCCCCGCAAATTCATAGATTGCCACGATAATGGCGACTGCGACAGCGGGTTGGAAATTCTGGATCGATCGAGGTGGAACCTTCACGGACCTCGTCGCCTTGGCGCCTGACGGTACTTTCCGGACAGCCAAGCTGCTTTCTGACGATCCTGAGCATTATCCGGATGCGTCAGTTGAAGGTATTCGTCGAATATTCGATTTGCCTCGAAACGAGGCTATCCCGGTTGAGCAAATTGCAGTCGTTAAAATGGGCACGACTATTGCGACCAACGCGCTCCTGGAAAGAAAAGGTGAGCGGATGGCTCTAGTCACAAACCGCGGCTTTCGGGACGTACTTCAAATAGGAACGCAGCAGCGACCCAGACTTTTTGACCTGGACATCAAACTTCCTGATCAACTTTATGAGAGGGTCGTCGAATGCGCCGGGCGTATGTCGAACGATGGGGCTGAAATCGAGCATCTCGACCTAACCGAGGCACGGATTGCGTTCGAAAAATTGCTGACCGACGGAATCTATTGTGTCGCGATCGTATTGATGCATGGGTATCGCTACCCGCAACATGAGCAAATCCTGGCTCAGCTCGCTCATGAACTTGGCTTTGCGCATGTCTATCCGAGTCATGAGACGAGTCAGCTTGTGAAATTTGTCGATCGGGGCCAAACGACGGTGGTAGACGCCTACCTCTCTCCCGTGCTCCGAAAGTATGTCGACCGACTTCACTCTGCGCTTCCGGGAGTTCGGCTACTTTTCATGCAGTCAAACGGGGGTCTGGCAGACGCGAGCCGTTTCAGAGGTAAGGACTCCATTCTTTCGGGTCCGGCAGCCGGCGTCGTCGGAGCAGCAAAAGTGGCCAATCGCGCCGGATTTGAGCGCGTCATCGCTTTCGACATGGGAGGGACATCGACAGATGTGACCCATTACGCGGGCGGGTTCGAACGACGATTCGAGACTGAGATTGCTGGTATCCGTATGTGCACGCCAATGATGCACATTCATACTGTCGCGGCGGGCGGAGGATCCATTTGCCGATTTGACGGTATGAGGCTCCGAGTCGGTCCTGAAAGTGCGGGAGCCAATCCCGGGCCTGCATGTTATCGCCGCGGGGGACCACTGACAGTTACCGATTGTAATGTGGCTCTTGGGAGATTAGCGCCTCAATTTTTTCCGCACATCTTTGGAGCGAACGGCGATTTGCCGCCCGACACGGAGATCGTTCGCACTCGGCTTTCCGAACTTGCAGACAAAATAAAGGACTTCTCACCCGAGAGCATGGCGAGCGGTTTTCTGCGGATTGCTGTTGAAAATATGGCCAACGCCATAAAAAAAATCTCGGTAGCCCAAGGGTATGATGTTACCCGATATACCCTGGTCACTTTTGGCGGCGCCGGAGGCCAACACGCCTGCGCCGTAGCGGATGCGCTAGGAATGGCTCGAGTTTTGGTCCACCCGCTCGCCGGTGTATTGTCCGCCTTTGGGATGGGCTTGGCGGAAGTCCGCGTTCTGCGAGAGCGTTCGGTCGAAAAGCCGTTCGATAAGACAGGCGTTGAGGAAGCGGGAAAAACGCTACAAGAATTGGCAACCCTGGCCGAGAACGAGTTGCTCACCCAAGAGCATTCGCTGAGTCGTACAGTCTGCAAGTTGAACATTCGATACAAGGACGCAAATACGGCTTTGCCGGTAGACTTTCGGGCCGCGGGCGACATGACAAGGGCATTTCGCGAAGCTCATCGTTCCCGCTTCGGTTTTCATCCAGATGCTCGATCAATGGTAATAGATTCGGTTTCTGTTGAGGCAATTGGAGAGAACGCCGAGCAATTGGATAACCTCCAATGCAGCCGCACACTGCTACGGGCGAAACTCCTTGCAACACTTGACGTCTTCTTTGAAGGAGAATGGCGGTCGACGCCGGTTTTTGATCGAGAGTCGATCCCGCCAGGATTCGCCATAAGTGGACCTGCTATTATCGCTGAGCCGACAACAACAACTATCGTTGAACCGGAATGGGTGGCCGAGATCACGTCGAGATTCGATCTCCTTTTATCCAGGGCTGCTCCGAGAGAGCCGGATGCTTCTATCGAAACAAAGGCCAACCCGATTCTGCTCGAAGTATTCGGCAATCTGTTCATTTCGGTTGCCGAGCAGATGGGTGCTGTTCTTCAAAATTGCGCTTATTCGGTCAATATTAAGGAGCGCCTGGATTTCTCGTGCGCTCTCTTTGATGCCGAAGGGAGGCTGGTCGCAAATGCGCCGCATGTCCCGGTGCACCTGGGCTCCATGGGGACCGCGGTACGTGCCATTATCGAGCGCCGGGGAATGAACGTGCGGCCGGGAGACGTCTACGCGCTGAATGATCCCTTTGCAGGCGGCACGCACCTTCCGGATATCACCGTCGTAACCCCGGTGTTCGCGCGTTCCGATATTCCGCGATTCTGGGTGGCGAGTCGCGGGCATCACGCCGACGTCGGCGGTGCATCACCTGGATCGATGCCACCCGACAGCCACGTAATCGAGGAGGAAGGCGTCTTAATAACGGACCTTCTTCTGGTGCGCAATGGGGAATTTCGAGAGGCTACATTTGTAGCGCTGATGAGTAGCGGCCCATACCCGGCTCGAAATCCGGAACAGAACCTGGGAGATATCCGTGCTCAGATCGCCGCGAACGAGAAGGGTATCCAGGAACTGAAGCGAATCGTCGATCAATTCGGGCTCGAAGTAGTCGAGGCTTACATGCATCACGTGCGGCGGAATGCGGCTGCCGAAGTGCGTTCGGTAATTTCCAAGCTTCACTCCGGCTACTTCATCCAGGAAATGGATTCAGGAGCAAAGATCAGCGTTCGAATCGAGCCAGCGCGCCAGCGCATGAAAATTGACTTTACTGGTACCTCCCGCCAACGTGCCGACAATTTCAATGCTCCATCATCGATCGTTCAAGCAGTTGTTCTTTATGTTCTTCGAACATTGATAAACGCGGATCTACCGTTGAACGATGGCTGTCTGGAAGCCGTCGATCTCGTTATACCTCAAGCCTCAATGCTGGCACCTCTGCCTCCGGCGGCCGTCGCCGCAGGTAACGTCGAAACCTCGCAAGCTCTCGCGAACGCGCTTTACGGAGCGCTGGGCGTTTTAGCCGGAAGCCAGGGCACAATGAACAACCTGACATTCGGAAACAGCAAATACCAATACTACGAGACAATTTGCGGGGGAGCCGGAGCGGGCCGCGGTTTCGATGGTGCTTCTGCAGTGCACACGCACATGACCAATTCCAGGTTAACAGATCCGGAAATCCTCGAGTTGCGCTACCCGGTATTTGTCGAATCGTTCTCCATCCGAAAGGGTTCCGGCGGCGAAGGACGATGGAGGGGCGGCGATGGAGTTGTCCGCAAAATTCGGTTCCGCGAATCGATGACCGTAGCGATTTTAGCCAACAGCCGCAGAATCGCGCCGTTTGGAGTGGAAGGTGGTGAACCCGGGCGAGTGGGGAAGACCACCGTTGTGCGAGCTGGCCAAGGGATGGAGGATCTTGGAAGCTGCGCAAGAACAGAAGTGTGTTGCGGCGACATGATCATTGTTGAAACTCCAGGCGGCGGAGGCTTTGGAACTCGGTGAGAATACTTTTTACGGCCGACCTGCATCTTCTACCCGCTACCCGCGAGGGAACGCTCAAAAAGGTTCGAGACTGGATGTCGTTGCTAAGACCGGATGGTCTCATCATCGCCGGAGACATCGCCAGTGCATCCCAAGCTGCTGATGCTCTCCGTGAAATCCGGCGCTGTATTCCCGATGAACCGATAGCAGTTTGCCTCGGGAACCACGATTTTTGGCTTCATGCAGATGCTCGAAATGAATGCCACGGACTATCATCGGTCGTCGATCGGTATTGGGTGCCTGCGGCCGAAGCGACTGGTATTACCTTGCTTGACCGTAAAAATTTCGAGATTGGATCGGTCACGATCGTAGGAGGCTATGGGCACTACGATCTCGGATTCGCCCTGCCTGGCCTTGCCTACCGAGGTGTCGCCGTCACAGAGGAGGACTATGTGCGCGGGTATCCTTATCCTGACAGCCCGTTGCGTTGGCGTGATTTCGAGCTTATGCCGGGCCCTTTCCATCCACGAACCGTTGCTTTTGAACAAGTCCAGAGCGTTACAGCGCGCATCCGTGCGGCGGACGGTTCTCCCCTGATCGTTGTTCTCCATACACCTCCATTTGAAGAACTGCTTGGTATCCCGGCTTCGACAGCGTTTCCTGATGGATCGCCTCCGTCGCGGTACGCATTCTTTCGAGCGTACCTGGGCAATCGTGCTATGGGAAACGCCCTGCGGAACGTTAAGGAAAAACTTCTGGCTCTCGTTTGCGGGCATACGCATCGTGCCGCCGGCCCTGCAAGAGTACATGATATGATTGGCATCAATATCGGTTCCGACTACGGCCACCCCGAGGCGGCCGTCTATTCGTGTAAGACAATGACGATGGAGCGTGTTCCGAATTTGTAACTATTCGATCCGCCCTGCCGACTTGCAACCGTTCCCCGGACGGTCTCGCAGGGAGACTCAGCGTGACTTACGCACAAGTCGGGTCGGCACAGCGCGGCTCGATTTTCGTTGCAATGTCGCCGGTTCTGACCGAACCTTTTGTAAGCGCCAGCTCGTTTTTCTGTTGTGATGTTCTGTTCGAACTTTGTTGAACGTTTTCTTTGAACGCAAACCTCGTTGACGATTCTGTCAGGTCCGGCCATTTTGCCGATTCTTTTTCGGCCTCTATGGATCACATTCGGAACATTGCTATCATTGCCCACGTTGATCACGGGAAGACGACCTTGGTAGACCAATTGCTGCGCCAGTCCGGAACCTTCCGGGCCAATCAGAAGGTCGAAGAGCGGGTAATGGACTCGATGGATCTGGAAAGGGAAAAAGGGATCACCATCAAGGCGAAGAATGCCGCTTTCAGGTACAAGGATTACCACGTAAATATCATAGACACGCCCGGTCACGCAGATTTTGGCGGCGAAGTCGAGCGAATCATGAAGATGGTCGACGGAGTTTTATTGGTGGTCGACTCCCACGACGGTCCGCAGGCCCAGACAAAGTTCGTATTGCGCAAGGCGTTGCAAAATGGCGCACGACCAATCGTTGTTATCAACAAGATCGATCGCGAGAACGCTCGTCCGCACAAGGTATTGGACATGGTTTTCGACTTGTTCGTTGAGCTGAATGCCACCGACGAGCAACTCGATTTCCCCGTGATTTACGCGAGTGCGAAAGAGGGTTATGCGATGAAGGAAATTCACGAGCCCAACACCTCGATGACTCCTCTTTTCGAAGCGATCATCAAACACATTCCCGCTCCGCCAAAGGTGATTGAAACCTACTTTCAGATGCTGATTTCCAACTTGGACTACTCAGATTACCTGGGAAGGCTCGCGTTTGGCCGAATCGTCAGCGGAAGGGTTAAGGTTGGGGATTCCATCGTTTGCATTCACAAAGATGGCCGGCGTGAACGGCGGACCGCTACGGCGCTGTTCGGGCATCGAGGATTGGACCGGGTCGAGATCAGACATGCCGGTGCAGGTGACATTATAGGTCTGGCCGGTTTTGAAGAGGTTTCGATCGGTGAAACGTTCACCGACATAGAGGAACGGCCCGCGCTCGAATTTGTAGATATCGATCCGCCAACCATCCAGATGAATTTTCTCGTAAACGACTCCCCGTTGGCAGGACGTGAAGGAAAGTTCCTGACTGCCCGTCATATCAAAGAGCGGTTAGTCAGGGAATGTCGGACGAACGTGTCGCTGCAGTTCAGCGAGAAGGATGCGGCGGGAGTCTTCACTCTGAGCGCCCGCGGTGAGATGCAGATCGCGATTCTTGTGGAGCAAATGCGGCGGGAAGGATTCGAGCTTCTGGTGTCGAGGCCCGAAGTCATTCTCCGAAAAACCTCTCCGGGGAATACGCTGGAACCGTACGAGAATCTCTACGTGGATGTTCCAAACGCCAATCTCGGAGATATCCTCCAGGCGCTTGCCTCGAGAAAGGGGGAAATCACTAGGATGGACCACCAAACCCATACCGTTCTCGTTGAAGCAGTGATACCGACCCGGGGACTTATTGGGTTCGAAACCGATCTTGTGAATCTCACCAGAGGGCTGGGCTCGATGAGCCATCTGTTCAGGGAATATGGACCTTTCAAAGGCGAAATCCTGAATAGGGCCAACGGGGTGCTCGTCGCGATAGAGGCCGGCTTGTCGACTGCATATGCTCTGAATAACGTTCAGGAGCGGGGCAAATTGTTTATCGGCCCACAGGAAGAGCTGTACGAAGGAATGATCGTTGGAGAGAATTCCCGTCCGGATGATCTCAACGTGAACCCTTGCAAGACAAAGCATCTCACGAATATGCGCAGCCAGGGAGAAGGCAAGGGTATCCAGCTGGCGCCTCCGGTACGAATGACCCTTGAACGAGCGCTCGAATATATCTCTCCTGACGAATATGTGGAAACGACGCCAAAAACGCTTCGGCTGCGAAAGAAAATCCTGGATTCAACGGCACGTAAGCGAGCATTTTCCAAAGAGAGTTGACAAATCAGTCTAATTGCGGTTTGGTCGATTATCGCTTGTTGATGCGCTAATCGGCGGTTCTCTCTTGAAAGACTTCTGTCTCACCCATCGGTCGCAGGTGCGTCGCTAGTATAATTTTAACCCTTTTTGTGATTCTGTTTTTTTACCCGGAGTATGGCGGGTCATAGTAAATGGTCAAAGGTCAAGCGCTTCAAAGGTGCGCTCGACGCGAAGCGCGGCAAAATATTCAGCAGGTTTTCAAAGGAAATAATGGTGGCTGCCCGAACAGGTGGAGGCGATCTGAACGTTAATCCTCGGCTCCGAACTGCTGTGGCTGCAGCTCGTGCTCAAAATATGCCAAATGATACGATCGAAAGGGCCATCAAAAAAGGAACCGGAGAGATCGCGGGAGGCGTACTCGAAGAGTTGATTTATGAAGGATACGGTCCCGGAAGTGCTGCGATCATCGTCGAGGCTGCTAGCGACAACAAAAATCGAACGGCGGCCGATATACGTAGCATTTTCAGTAAGAACCACGGCCATCTGGCGGCTTCTGGCGCTGTCTCCTATCTATTTAGACGAAAAGGCCTGATCACGATCTCTCGAGACGCAGTGGGAGAAGAACGGCTCATGGATATCGCGCTGGAGGCGGGAGCTGAGGATCTGGCCGCCGATGAAGATTTGTATATTGTAACGACGCCGCAGGACCGGCTCTATCAAGTGGGTGAGGCGGTCAGAAACGCGGGCATTCACGCGGAATCTCAAAAACTAACATTCTTGCCCGGCACAACAGTGAACATCGATCAGGAAGGGTTAGCATCGCAAGTATTGCGACTCTGCGATGCTCTTGAGGAGAATGACGACGTCCAAAACGTTTATAGCAACTTCGATATTTCCGACGAGTTGCTAACGAAACTCTCCGGTTGACCGTCGGGAAGCGAAATAGATCTAAAATGGAAGTTATGGCAGAAGCAAACGAACAACCCGCTTTGCTCAATCAACGAGTGGATTCAGGCAAAAAGAGCCGGCGACCAAGAAACGCTGCCGGGTCGCGCAGGCCGTCGACAGCAAAAAGCGGCGTGCGAAGAACGAAACGGCCCGTCAAGGAGCAGGAGCCGGAGTCTGCCGACAACCACAATAACCCGGGTCAAGAAGTGTCTTCGGAAGAACTCAGCCAGGCAAATTCACAAATCCCGCTTCCGCTTCCACCCGTGGACGAAAGAGCGCCCAAAGCGGACGTTTTCCCGGACGGTCGCGACAGAGCCGATTCGGGCGAGACGCCAGAAGAGACCGTCTCGCTGGCGGTCGCGTCTCCGAAGCTTCAGGAAGGGGCACCGGCAGTCGTTGACACCCCTAAATACGAGGCGGTTTTTGGCGAGGGCCTGATCGAGGTATCCGGAAAAGGTTTTGGTTTTTTGAGGGATCCAAAGCGGAATTATACACAGTCCCCTCAGGACATTTTCGTGACTCCGGAAGTGGTTCGCAAGCATGCATTGCGCGATGGTCTTTGGATCAAAGGCGAAATCCGGAGAGGAAGTCGAGGTCCGCAGTTG
>DASZHC010000049.1:0-3013 GCA_035938215.1 Chthoniobacterales bacterium | reverse complement strand
CTCCGTCTCCGCAACTCACGTTCGATCGTCTCCAACAAATTGTCGGTCTCTTCCTCTTGAAGATACAGATCGCTATTTCGAGTGACGCGAAACTGATAAACACCCTTCACCAGGACGCCGTGAAAAAGAGAACTGACATGCGCCTGGATAAGGTTTCCGATGAAAATGTACCGGTAGACACCTTTTTCGCAAGATCCGAACGGAAGCAGGCGGGGGAGAATGCGAGGCACCTGGACCACGGCCAGATTTGCGCCGGTAGGGCTGGCTTCAAGTTCGACTGCGACGTTCAGACTCTTGTTCAGCAGCAGCGGAAACGGGTGGACCGGGTCTACCGCAAGCGGCGTGAGTACGGGAAAAACGGATTCGTCAAAGTACTTCGTGTAGTATTGCTTTTCCTCGCTCGTCAGCTCGTCGTAGCCGAGAAAATAGATGTTATTTTTTCCCAGGGCTGGAACCAATTCCTCGATCCAGATGCGATACTTGTCTTCCACCATTCTGCGCACTCTGCACGAAATCGCAGCAAGCTGTTCGCGAGGACTCATTCCATCGGGCCCAGGCGGACCAGCATCGCTTTGGTGTTGCTGCCTCAGACCGGCAACCCGCACCTCAAAGAATTCGTCAAGATTTGACGCGACAAAACACAGGTACTTCAAGCGCTCAAGGAGCGGGTTACTTGCATCCTGAGCCTCTTCTAAAACTCGCTGATTGTACTCCAGCAAGCTCAGTTCGCGGTTATTGTAAAGCGAAGGGTCACACAGAACTGGGGAGATTTCTTCTTGCATAAACCGTTTTTCATGAATCTCGGCGACTCACAGCCTACTACAATACCTGGCTTCAATAAACCTTGTCCCTCAACGGTTTCGTGAAGATCGCGGAAGCACGGAACTATGGTACCGAGGCCCGCAAACATCACGTGAAAGCCGCAGCCCGAGCCCATTGCGGGTTGAGATCTTAGCGCGTCGCACGAGACGTTGACCGTCACTGCTTTTTCAGGAAAGCTTCAGACCGTCGGGAACTCGATTCTTCCCGCAGCACCTTGCGGTCTAAAAAACATGCAGTTACGACGCCAACCCGGCCTTCCATTCATTCTGGTCACGGTCTTTGTTGATACGCTCGGATTCGGACTGGTTATCCCTGTTCTCCCAGCGCTGGTGGCGACGATGACGCCGGACAAACAGAGCCAAGCCTATTGGTACGGGCTTCTGCTTGGATCCTACGGCTTTGCTCAGTTCTTTTCCGCCCCGCTGCTGGGCGCCATCAGTGATCGTTACGGCCGTCGCTCGGTTCTGCTCGTCTCTATCTTTGGTCTTGGATTGAACTTCCTTCTGACGGCTCTTTCCCCATGGCTGTGGCTTCTTCTTGTCTCGCGCTTGATCGGGGGTGCTTCCGGCGCAAGTTTCACCGTTGCCGGAGCGTATGCTGCCGACGTAACGTCCAAGGAAGAGAGGAGCCGGAGCTTCGGCCTCCTTGGCGCGATATTCGGACTTGGCTTTATTTGTGGCCCGATTCTGGGCGGATTACTCAGCGCTTACGACCTTCGACTCCCGTATTTTGCGGCTGCGGGGTTTTCGTTATTGAACTGGGTTTACGGATTTTTTGTTCTCCCGGAATCTCTTCCGGCAGATCGGCGATCGGCTATTGACTTTGCAAAAGCCAATCCATTCTCCGCGCTTATCGCACTAAGTAGAGTTCAGGGGATTGGCAGCCTGGATTTCGTCTATATCCTGACCGCCTTTCCCCAATTTATCCTACAATCAACCTGGGTTCTCTATACGACGTTCCGATTCGGATGGGGGCCGCGTGAGAACGGATTATCGTTGTTTATCGTCGGAATAGCCTCGGCGCTCGGTCAAGCCTTCCTTTTGCGTTTCCTTCTCCGGAGACTTGGCGATGTGAGAACGGCGTTGCTTGGTCTGGCATCCTCTTCGGTCGCATACGTGCTCTACGGGCTCGCAACTCAAGGATGGATGATTTACGCAATTATTCTGGGGAACCTCTGCGGCTTTGTGGCAGGCCCGGCCTTGCAGGGGATTGTTTCCAAGGCGGTCGATCCGCGGCACCAGGGTGTTACGCTGGGTTCATTGAACTCGATTAACAGCATCATGGGTGTAATTGCACCGTTAGCAGGAGCTCCAATTCTGGCAGCGGTGTCGGGGCTGGATCCGGCCGATTGGCGGGTCGGGGCCACTTTCTTTCTTGCCGCGATCGCCCAATTCCTCGCGCTTGGGCAAGCCTATTTGCATTTCAGGCGAAGAAGGCTCATTCAAGCCGAGGCCACGGGTTGAAACGTGCGGGAGAGGAATGGACGCCATTGCTGGCCGATCCCCTGGAGCTGGAGGGCGTCCGCTCGCGTCGGCGCCGGGAAAACGGTGTGGTTATCAGCGAACCGGCGGCTGCGAGGGACCGCAGCCCTCCAGGAACCGGTGCTGGAAGCTGCTGAGCGGCAAATACTCACGCGTCCACAGAGACCGTTCCTCCCCCCCGATACGTTAGACGCCCTTCTACTTGCTCCCGTTGGTCGGATTTGCGCCTCTCAGGTCAACTGAAGTGCGCAGCAACCGATTTCGATCTTTCCGCAGATCGGCGCCGGTTCTTTGCGAGGGATAAGGAACATCACCCTTTAGACCCTGCCAGACGATCCGATTAAATTTGGCAGGGTCGCCAAGGTGATCCTCAACGCTGAAATCAAACTCCTTGGTGACTTCAGCGCAGCATCATGGGTGGGCTTGGGAATGTTCTTGTAGGAGGCGAAACTCGACTGAGGAATGGGCAACTGCGTGTTAGCTAGCGTTCACAAGAGCCTGCAGCTCTGTGACTTGTGCAAGGAACTTGGTTTTGATTGTTCGGACGCGCATACTGTGTGCGAGGGCTAGTTCGGCAAGCTAAGACCGACGCTTGTTTGGTGCTCTTGTGCCCGTTAGCTAGCATGGTTCCGGTGCTTTTGGCGGTGATTTGTTTGGTGGCGGCCCCCTTTTAGCAAAGATTTTGAAGCGGGAATTAATTTGACCATTGA
>DASZHC010000048.1:0-9029 GCA_035938215.1 Chthoniobacterales bacterium | reverse complement strand
TGAACGCCGCTCCTTCCCCGGATCGTGATCCCTGATTCATGCCGCTCCAACTTCCAACCATTCTATCTCCACCCACCCCATGCACCCCCGTCCTACGCTCACTGTGCTCGCCGCAGGCCAGGTCGCGGAGTTGCCGCTCTCCCTTTCCGGGTCGACTTCCGTTCTGGGCTTCGCCTTTCCCTAGCAGGCTCGCCAACGCATCAGGCCGAATCGAGTTCATCATTTTCTTAATTATGGACTGGTTGTTCGCTTCCGGCTGCTTCCCACCCCGCCTCTCGGCGACGCAGTTGCCTTCAGCTACGGACAGCCAGTGCTCTGTCCGACGGGGACTTCCACCCCGCTGTTGGTGCGCACTCTCAGGCGCACTAAGGTCGCATCTCCGAGGCGATTCTGCTGAACAATCGCGTGCGGCTCAGCGGGAGCTTCGCCCTACCGATGGGGTTTCCCTGGCCTATCATTGGGCGAGCCTCCTGGCGGGCCGCATTCCGGCTAAGGCTCGGTTTTTCGGCAAAATGCGACGCGACTGGTTTCTACCCAAGTTACAGAGCTGCAGGTACCTGTGATCGCCGGCCAGCTCTCAGACAAGGCTCAAATTCGGATCGGCGTCCTCGGCTAAATTGGATCGATACCCGCGTGTAAAGCGTTTGCCAGCGGCGTAGGCAATCATCGCGGCGTTATCCGTGCTCAGCCATGGCTCGGCAAGTTTCAACGCAACTCCAGCGTCATCAGTCGCTTTCGCGATTCTGAATCGAAGACGAGAATTGCAACTTACACCACCGCTAACGGTAACGAGCTTGACGCCGGACACCGCAGCTGCCCGAATTGTCTTTCGAACGAGAACATCAACGACCGCCTCCTGAAATGACGCACAGAGGTCTGCCAGAAAATCCCCATCCAGTTTCGGCAACAGATAACGCACGGCGGTTTTCAGGCCGCTGAAACTGAAATTGAAATCGCCGCTTCCCGACATGCTACGGGGTAGATCGAATCGCGTTGGATCTCCGAGCTTCGAGAGCCGATCGATCTCCGGGCCGCCAGGGTATGGCAATCCCAGTAATTTCGCCACCTTGTCAAAAGCCTCTCCGGCCGCGTCGTCAACGGTACGCCCGAGCAACCGATACGAGCCCGCGTCATCGACTTCAACGAGAAGGGTGTGTCCTCCACTCACGATCAGGTTCACAGACCGGCAAGGACCATCACCGGTGCCAAAAAAAGGCGACAACAAATGGCCTTCAAGGTGATTGACTCCGATGAACGGCCTGCCAAGCGCGATCGCCAAGCCCTTAGCAGCGCTGTGCCCGACGAGAAGCGAAGTTAAGAGTCCAGGGCCGCGAGTCGCCGCGATGCAGTCAAGCATGTCGGGTGAACAGGCAGAACGTGCGAACGCGCTCAGAATCAATGGTTCAATTTTGGCCAGATGATTGCGCGATGCCACTTCCGGAACCACGCCTCCGAATTTTCGGTGCTCCTCTATCTGACTGGAAATTTCAGAGACCAAAAGCTCACCCGGACCCCGAAGGATTGCCACGGCCGTCTCATCGCAGGAGGTCTCGACTGCCAAAATCAGTGGGCCGCTCACTGCGGAGTTTCCTGAGACTCCTTCTCGTTCTGGTTATAGATCATCACGCTCTTCAGCGCATCGACGGCTCGATCAATTTGAGGATCTTTTTGTTCGCTGATAAATTTCTGTTCGTCGGGGGAAAGCGGGGCATCGCGCCGCTGCAGAAGCAAAGCACGTTCCTGGTCCGAAGTTAGCGAGGCCCTGATATTTGGCGTCACCCCTTTTTCGTGAATCACTTGTTTTCCCGGGGTGTAATATTTGGCGGTCGTCAGGCGTAGAGCCGATCCGTCGGGTAATTGTATAACGCTTTGGACAGAACCCTTTCCGAATGTCGTCTCGCCCACGAGTATCGCCCTGTTCAAATCTTTCAACGCGCCTGCCACGATCTCGGCACCACTGGCGCT
The DNA here is from genome assembly GCA_035938215.1 of Chthoniobacterales bacterium. Classification (GTDB taxonomy): domain Bacteria; phylum Verrucomicrobiota; class Verrucomicrobiia; order Chthoniobacterales; family JAFAMB01; genus DASZHC01. Next base: position 7,064 of record DASZHC010000048.1, on the reverse strand, counting down.
TCCATTATTGACCAGAAGTACGACGGGAAAGTTCTCATGCTGCTTTGCGTTCTTATCCGTGAAATACTCGCGCCGTTGCGAAGCATCTCGCCCCTCCGTGTAGACCACCATTGTCTTTGGGGGCAGAAAGAGTCCGCAAACGTCGACAGCACTTGTTAGCAATCCACCCGGATTGTATCTCAGATCAATGATGAGCGCCTGCATGCCTTGCGCCCGCAATTCATTCAATTTGCGGTCCAATTCCTGCGCGGTTGGTTCATTGAACTGAGTTATCCGCACGTACCCCAGCTTGAAGTTTCCTGTCAGAGTCTGATCGAGCATCTTCGCGTCTTTGACGCTGGCAACTTTGATAAGCTCGCGCTGCAATGTGTAATCGCGGGTTTGTTTGCTGGAGGGCCGATAAATCGTGAGAGTCACTTTTTGGCCGGGCTCCCCTCGCAATAAATCGATCGCGTCCTGGAGACTCATCTTTTCAGTGGTCTTGCCGTTAATTCGCAGAATCTGGTCCCCAGGTAAAATGCCGGCACGGAAGCCGGGGGAATCCTCCGTGGGCGAAATCACCGTAAGAACGCCATCCTTGGTCGATACGACAATCCCCAGACCGCCGAATTCGCTGCGCGTCTCGTCCCGCATCCCGCGATAGTCAGGCGGCTCCATGAACTGGCTGTGAGGATCCAGCGCACTGAGCATCCCGTGCAGGGCCGAATAGGTCAGATCCTTATACCCGATCTTATTCGGGTCGACGTAGTCCTGGCGTATCAGCTGAAGGGCGCGCGTGAAAACGGTCAGATTCTCGTATCCAGCATCATCCGAATCGGCTGAAGCTGTTGAAATCAGGACTTTCCAGCCGACGGCGAGATTGAAAATGATGAACAGGGCAAGGAAGCCGAACAAAAGTTTGCGCTTCATCGAAATTGAATCTTAGCACGTTGATTTAAACAGGACCAGTCGTCAATGATTGGAGGTTGATGCCGGATCTCCGAGCCGGCCGTTCTAACAAGGCATACTCGCAAGACCAGGGCGCTATTCTCGGCGGCCGGCTCGGAATCTGCCTATTCATAAGCGTTAACTTAAGCGCTATGTAGGCGAAGCGTCTCGCTTTGCACGCTTCAAAACTGTGGAACCCGAGACGGTTCACCTACATCGCAGCGCGTTTGTGCACTCTGCATCGCTTAAGTTAATGCTTATGTTGAGATCTGCCCCTACCGGCTTGTACACCGACCGGTCGCACGTTCCTTGCACAAGTCACAAAGCCGCAGGTATTTGTGAACGTTGGCGCGCCATCAGGCAGCGTCTTTGTCTTGCTTTCTTCGAATCAGGGGCGCGCGCTTGCCTTCCACAACAGCGCGATTGACAACAACGTCCGCGACATCCTCGCGGCTCGGAACGTCATACATGACATCGAGCATGATCTTCTCAAACATCGAACGCAGAGCTCGGGCGCCGGTGCCTTTCGTAACCGCTTGCAGCGCTAACGCGCGGACGGCATCACGGGTAACGACCAGGTTTACTCCCTCCATCGCCAACAACTTGTTGTACTGCTTCACCATCGCGTTTCGGGTCTCTGTCAAAATCAGCATTAACTCATCTTCGGTCAACGCGTCGAGCGCCGTAACGATCGGTAATCGTCCGATGAACTCCGGAATCATCCCAAAAGAGAGCAGGTCCTCCGGCTCGGTATTCCTGAGCGCCTCCTGGGTTCGGTCCTCGGACAAGGGTATCTGCGTCGAATGGAAACCGAGAACCTTGTTGCCCATCCGCCGGCTGATAATCTTATCCAGGCCGACGAACGCGCCCCCGCAAATGAACAAGATCTTTTCGGTATTCACCTGGATATATTCCTGGTGCGGGTGTTTGCGGCCTCCCTGCGGCGGAACGTTGCAGCTGCTGCCCTCCAGAATCTTTAACAAAGCCTGCTGAACGCCCTCTCCTGATACATCTCGGGTGATACTTACGTTGTCTGTCTTCCTACCGATTTTGTCGATCTCGTCGATATAAACGATTCCGATTTCGGCCCTTTTGACATCGTAATCGGCATTCTGGAGCAAACGCAAAATGATGTTTTCAACATCCTCACCCACATAGCCAGCCTCGGTCAAAGTTGTTGCGTCGGCGATGCAAAATGGTACGTCGAGAATCTTTGCGAGCGTACGCGCCAAGAGCGTTTTTCCCGATCCGGTAGGTCCTATGAGGAGGATGTTGCTCTTTTCGATCTCGACGTCCGCGTATGGATCCATCGACAGGTCCTTTGCGCTGCCGGCTTGAAGGATGCGTTTGTAATGGTTGTGAACCGCAACCGATAAAACCTTCTTGGCAGACTCCTGACCGACAACATACTGATCGAGCTGCCGCCGGATGTCAGCAGGTTTCGGGACGCGAAGGCCTGTCGTTTGCCGTCTGGCATCCTCATTCAGTTCTTTGTCTAAAATGCCCTTACAAACGTTGATGCAATTATCGCAAATATAGACACCCGGTCCCGCAATCAACTTGCGCACCTCTGCATGGCTCTTTCCACAGAAAGAGCACATCGTCAGGTTTGAAGCGCGCGCCATGTTTCCTTTTATTCGTCGAATCTTAAGAGGTCAAAGCCTTCTCTGCATGAACAGGCAACGATTCCGGAGCCACATCTTTTCGCGATTTCACAACTTCGTCCACAAGCCCGTATTCTTTGGCCTGTTGGGCGCTGATCCAGTAGTCTCGGTCCGAGTCGCTCTGGATTTGCTCCTCCGTCCTGCCGGTGTGATGTGCCAGAATTCCGATAAGCCGCCTTTTCAGTTTAAACATGTACTCCACCGTGCGCTCGACATCGCTTGCACTCCCCTGCGCACCGCCCGAGACCTGGTGAATCATGATGTCTGAGTTCGGCAGCGCATAACGCTTGCCTTTCGTGCCGGCCGTCAGCAGAACCGCCCCCATGCTCGCAGCAATCCCCACACAATACGTGGCAACATCGCATGTCACGAATTGCATCGTGTCGTAAATAGCCAGACCCGCCGTGACGGACCCCCCCGGTGAATTAATGTACAAATTGATATCCCGTTTCGGATCCTCCATCTGAAGAAAAAGCATTTGAGCCACAACCAGGTTCGCCACGTGGTCATCGATCGCGGTGCCGATAAACACAATGCGATCCTTCAGCAAACGACTGTAAATGTCGTAACTCCGCTCGCCTCTCCCGGTCTGCTCAATCACCATCGGAACCAGAAGATTTTGCGGATTATAAAAATTATTGGACATGTGTACGGAACTCAATCAGCTGTTTACCGGCCGTTGGGAACTGATTTCGATGTTAGCATTCGAGGTTAGGAAATCAAGGACCTTGCCGATCAGCAATTCCTCTCGCACGTGACCGGTCGCTCGCTTTTCTTCCAGTTCCGACATCATCCTTGCATGGGTCGTCCGGTATTGATCCGCGAGTTGTTGAATTCGATGCTTCAACTCTGCGGCGCTAACGTCCATGTTCTCCTTTTCCGCGATTTTCGTTAATATAAAGTTTGCTTTCAAACGTTCCTTCGCATTGCGCGATGCAGCGTTTACAATATCCTTCTGGTTCTCACGAAGAACTTCCTCGGTAATGCCACGCCTCTGGTTTTCCTGAACAATCTCCGACATGATGCGACGGGTTTCATCCTTCACATAGCTTTGCGGCAACTCACATTCCACGCGTGAGACGAGATAATCAATGATCTGGTCGTGCTTAACAGTCTCGGCGAACCGCTTTTTTTCGGAGGTCATATCCTCTCTCAAGACCGTGTGGAATTGGTCGAGAGTAAAGCCGTCGCGGATCTGGCTAGCAAACTCGTCGTTAACTTCCGGAAGCTGCATGCTCTTGATCGCCTTCAGCGTGACGGTGAAATGGAGAGCTTTGCCCGCAAGCTCGCGTATCGGATAGTTGCCCGGAACATCGAGGCCAAATTCTCGCGTCTCACGCGGGCGCATACCGACCAATTCACCGCTAAAACCCTTCAGGAACGTGTTTTCATCCAATTTAACCCAGAAGTCGTTTCCGCCGCTGAGCATCCGCGGGACCCTGGGATAAACTTCCAACAAAGGCTGATTGTCCACCAATGTCGCGTAATCGATAACTGCGAAATCGCCAAGCTCAAGCATCCGATCCTCAACGTCAGAAAATGTGGCGCGGCTTTCTCGCATTTTTTCAATCGCCTTCTGAATTTCCTCCTCTGTAACTTCCGCAGGAGAGACTTTCACCGGTATGCCTTTGTACTCCGGCAACTCGAACTCGGGCGCGGTGATCAATGTTGCGGTAAACCGCATGGTTTTGTCGGAAGCAAACTTGACATCATCCACCTCGGAAATCGACAGGACCTTAAGCCCCTTTTCGCGGATAGCCTCGCTCATCGTTTCCGAAACGAGCTTTTTGGTTAGCTCTTCCTGAATCTGCTTTCGAAACTTGGCTTCGACGACACTTGGAGGAGCCTTTCCCGGGCGAAATCCAGGAATTCGGGCGACCTCCCTGAAGTCCCGGACGACCTTGTTCCATTCCTTCGTTACGCGATCCGGCGGCAGTTCTATTCGGATGGAGGCGATGCAATTTGGCAAATTCTCTACTTCAACATTCATGAAGATCGATGCCTCCTCGCGGCTTGCCGGCTGCCCGTATTGAACACAACGACATCATCATTCTATGCCAGGACGGTACACCAGTGTCCTGTCCCGCACCACTTTCATGCTACCCTCGAGACCAAGAGTACCAGGAATATAGAAATTGGAGCGGGATGCTCCGCTCCTCGCGCCTTGTCGACGACCCATTTTGATCGCAACAAAATACACTATTTCGGGGACAGGACACTAGTGCCGATCAGAATCGCGCGCAGCGCAATGGGATCACCCTTAATGCGAGGCGGTGCACTAAAACCCGATGTCTCTTACCCACAGCTCCACCTCGGACTCGTCGACCGGTCCCACGAGGCCAAGACCCATTTTTTCAGGAGCAAAACAGATGTCCGCCACCTCCTGAACCTGTTCGGCGGTAACATGCTTGAAGCACGCCTGCACCTCATCAGGATCGATAACATGACCATAAGCAAGCAACGATTCGCCCATCCACATGATCTGATTGGTCGTGCTTTCGAGACCAAGTTCATTCTGGCCGACCGTATACTCCTGGGACTGGCGAAGTTCCTTTCTGCCAGGAGGTCTGCTTCGAAGCTTATCCAACTCCTTGTGAATCGCACGCAGCGCGCTCCGCAACTTTTCCGGTTCCAGTCCGACGCATATGCTCATCAAACCTGAGTCTGCCAAAACCAGAGTGCCGCTATGAACCGAGTAGCAGTAAGCGTAACGTTCCCGGAGTTGCTGAAATAACCGCGAACTCATGTTCTCACCCAGGATCACGCTTAATAATTTCATTGCGTACCTGCGATCGTCCGTCCGGCTCATTGCATGATATCCGAGCGCGAGATGCGTTTGCTCAGTCACATCTTTTGCAACCAGGATACGCCGGTCCCGTTCGACTTCGTTCCAGGGTTGAAAAACAGGGGGCTTTCCCTTCGGCACATCTTTCAGCTTCTCTTTGAAATATCTGACTACGTCGTCATGGGAACAATTGCCGGCCACCGTAACAATCGTGCTATTGCCGTTGTAGTTCTTTCCGACAAACTTGAGAAGATCCTCCCGGCGAATACGGGATATGGATTCGATCGATCCGGTTAGTGGCCGGCCCAGAGCGTGACGCGGCCACATCGCCTCTGTCAGCAACTCCTGGGAAAATTGTCCCGGGTGGTCCCTGCACATCAAGATTTCTTCGCGAATCACATCTCGCTCGCGCTCGATCTCATTTTCAACGAAAAGTGAATGAACGTACATGTCGCAAAGCACGTCAGCCAAAGCTGGCAAATGCTGACAAGCTGCCTTCGCGTAAAAGCAGGTGTGATCTTCCGTGGTGAATGCGTTGATGAACCCGCCAACACCTTCCACTTCCTCGGTAATCTGTTTCGCCGACCGTTCCGAAGTGCCTTTGAAAAGGAGATGTTCAAGGAAATGCGAGATCCCGCACAAATTTTCGGGCTCATGCCGGCCCCCAACAGCCACCCAGATGCCGACGCTCACGCTTTTCATCTCCGGCATCGGCCGGGTGGCAATCCGGATCCCATTCTCCAAAATAGTTGTTCGATACTGCATGCTGATGACAAACCGGTTTTGCGGAAGTTCGGTTAAGGCTGCGCCCGGCTAAAAGACCTAAAAGCTAAACTCTTCTAACTTGATCAGTTTTTCCGCGAAATCCAGATCCCGAGGGAAAGTAATTTTTATGTTCCAATCTGGATTTTGCAGCAATTGAACCGGGTAACCGGCCTCCTGTAGGGCTGAAACTTCGTCGGTAACGGAACCGCCGGAGTCAATAATTCGTCTGTAGGCATGAGCCAGCCACCGCGTCCGGAAAACCTGTGGAGTCTGCATACCCCATAAGCCTGTACGGTCGACGTTATCGGTAACATTTCCAGCCGCATCAGCCCGCTTCAAAGTTTCCACGATTGGCGCGGCTAGCGAGATCGCACCCACTTCCCGCGCGAGAACCACCGCCTGCCTGATCAAAGCCGGAGACACCAGGGGCCGCGCTGCATCATGCACCGCAACAATTTCACTGGACTCTGACAGGTGGGTAATACCATTCCAGACCGAAAGATGACGCTCCTCTCCGCCGTCCACAATATTGTTGATCTTTTTGAAGCCAAACGTTCGCACAATTTGTTCGAATTCCAAACGCCGATCCGGGCGAATAACAAGCATCACTTCATCGATAAGATCGCACTTTTCAAATCGATCCAGCGAATGAGCTACGACCGGCTTCCCGCGCAGGAGACTCGTCAGCTTGTCCAAACCCATACGCCGGCTGCTTCCTGCCGCAACAATAATCGCAGAATTCACGAAAGAATCCTCTGCACCGCCTGACTCAGTACCTTGCCTTCCACCCTTCCGGCTGCTTTTTCGGTTGCGACCTTCATGACAGCTCCCATCTGAGCTTTCGATGTCGCCCCGACTTCCTTGATGGCCTCTCTCACCAGTTGCTGAATTTCGCTTTCTGCGAGCGGAGCGGGGAGATACTC
>DASZHC010000047.1:0-6800 GCA_035938215.1 Chthoniobacterales bacterium | reverse complement strand
CATTCAAACGTGCCGCGAAACCTGCGGCGGTGAAGGGTATCTGGCAGTCAACCGGCTTGCTGCGCTTAAGGCTGATACCGATGTTTATACGACCTTCGAAGGCGACAACACCGTTCTGATGCAACTGGTCGCCAAGAATTTGCTGACCGAATTTAACGAGAAACTCAACGGAATGCGGCCTTCGCAGATTACGACTTTCATGGTAAATCACGCCTTGACCGCGATCGTGAGGCGCAACCCGACGATTGTCCTGAACACGTTGCACGCGCATCTGCGCAACGTGAAGTTTCAGCTTGGGATGTTGCAATTTCGTGAGTCGAGTATGCTTATTCGCGGCGCGCAGGCGTTTCGCTATCTCACTTTGAAAAAGAAATTGGATCCTTTTTCAGCTTTTTCTCGCATGCAGCGAGAGTTACTGGATCTTTCTCGCGCCTATATTGACCGGGTTGTTCTTCAACAGTTTGCGAAAAAAGTCGAAGCCGTCACTGACCAACCTTTGAGAATTGCGCTCGAGAGGCTGTGCGATCTTTTCGCCTTGTCACAGATCGAAATGAATAAGGGCTGGTTTCTGGAAAATGGCGCTCTTCGAGCGGTAAAATCGAGAGCGATCACGCGAATGGTGGATGAGCTGTGCCTGGAGATTCGGCAGGATGCGGTCCATTACGTCGATGCCTTTGGGATTCCCGATTCTTGTCTCGCGGCGCCGATTGCTCTTTGATCGGCAAGAAACAAACAGGGTTGCTCCTTGGAATTGACCTCACGGTAGGGACAGATCTCCATAAGCATTAACTTAAGCGCTATGTAGACGAAGCGTCTCGCTTTGCACGCTTCAAAACTGTGCAAACCGAGACGGTTCGCCTACATCGCAGCGCGTTTGTGCACTCTGCATCGCTTAAGTTAATGCTTATGTGGGCAGATCTCCGAGCTGCCCGCCGATAGGCAAGGAGGATCGCACCTCTGAGGAGAGCGTTCTCGTCGAGGTCAGAAAGGTAAGGAAGGTAGGGTCGCATCTCCGAGGCGACCGCCGTCCAGGGTACGTGTTAGCTCGGAGATCTGCCCCTACCATGTACCCCAAGGGGACGTATACACGCGCCATCCCAAGTTAAGTTCCTCGCACAAGCGACAGAGCGCAGGTATTTGTGGGCCCGTCCTACAAAGCGTGGCGGACCGCCTGGTAGCACTCAACAAACCCGGGCGCGAAATCTGACGGCCGCTCAGCTATCCAGCGATCGATCATTGGAAGAGAAAAAAAACCGCCCGTTTCAATTTCGTGTACGTTCAGTGACAATGGGACGTTCGAGTTGGCGCGGAATATTTCTATGAATTCGTTGCCGGTCCTTTCGGAGGCAGGGACCGCCCCAATTTTAGAGAGGCTGCAATTCAATCCGATTTCCTCTCCGACTTCGCGGATAGCGCATTCCATATAGCCTTCACCGGCGTCCACGTGGCCGGCAGCGCTGGAATCCCACCTGCGCGGAAAATTCTCCTTTCGATGTGATCGCTTCTGCAGGAACAATTCGCCCAAGCGGTTAAAGATAAAAACGTGAGCGGCACGATGGTAGAGGTTTTCCCGATGGATCGTCTTCCGGTCAAGCGGTCTGAGCGCTCGATCGTTCTCGTCCACCACCGTCAGGCGTTCATTAGGATTTGCGCCGTAAACAACAGAGGGCCGCAGAATATTGACGATTTTGATCCACTTCTCCAACGAGATATCCTCGGCCCGAACCGTCGGGGGAAGATTAACCGCGCTCAAGACCTCCTGTATCAAATTGGAACCATTATACAAATTGAGTGAATTGCGCACCTGTTTCCGCCGCTTGGAAAATCCGGCGCGCACTACTTCTGCAAACCGGACGGAATCCACTTCCTCCAGCTCGCCGGGCTCTCTGCGTGTCATCAAGAGCACCGCTGAATCGACCCGGGGCCTGGGGAGAAAAACGGAAGGCGACAAAGTCTTGAGCTTCGCTACACGCCATCGATGCTGAACGATAACGCTTAGGCTGCCGTACTCTTTCGTACCCCGCGAAGCACTGAGTCGGTCGGCCATTTCCTTTTGAACCGTAAGCACCATGCGATCGTACGGACAGGGTTCAGCGCAGAAATGAAACAAGAGCTGCGAGGATGCATAGTAAGGCAAATTTCCGACCAACTTTGCCGGCTGGCGAAGGAAGTCCCCGCGAGTGTCGTACTCGAGCGCATCCCCTTCGATCACATCTATTTTCGTGTGCGCAAACTTCTTACGAAGGTACCCGGCGAAAGCCTTATCCTTTTCAAGCAAAGTTGCCGACACCCCGCTGTGCAATATTTCTTCGGTCAAAGCACCAAGTCCTGAACCAATCTCAATAACCTGATCAACCGGCGTTAGATCCAGCTTTCCGACGATCCATGCAGCGATATTCTTGTCATGTAAGAAGTTCTGCCCAAACGACCTACGCGGAGATGCCCCCAAATCCTGCAATGTTGACATGATTTCAGTGATGTTCATGCTCCGAATCTCAGGTCTTTCGAAGTTGCTGCCAGAATCCTCTCCGAAAGAAACCGATTTCCTAACAAGTTATTCACAGCGGATTCCGGAAATTTCCCGGCGATCACGTAGTTCCGGACTTGGAAGTTTTCGGCAGTTTAGGCCGATTGAAAAGCTTGCGCGCCTCGCTTATGGATACTCCCTCAACGAAGTAGGCGATGGCCGCCCGTCCAACCGCGTAGGTGCCGGCGGCAGCAACGCCGCCGGAAATTGCGTTGCCCCAACCCGGAATCATTTTGACCGCTGCACGCGCTCCCTCCCGGAAAATCATGCCGACTCCAATGTTCAAGCCCAGCGCGCCGAAGAACTCTGCGGCGGCCTTCAATCCAAGCTCTCGTCCGCTGATGTGCATCACTCCGGTGACCATCGCAAACTGGAGGGCGGTCAGGACCGGAAAATCGGCCAACGGGATCGGTTGAATGCCCACTGCAGCACAGATGGTCGTCACCGAGCGAACAAGTCTTTGTGCGATCTCCAGTTGGGTCTTTTTCGCCCGGAAGATTCGGGCCGCCTCAACTTGGGCTTCTTCGGGCAGTTCCCGCGCTATAGTTTCCGCCAGGATATCGATGTTGCGCCTCTCATCCCGCTCCGAATCGATCGACCCGTCTACCCGGAATCTGACAAACGAAGAAACGGCGATGCTTTTCACGAAATGACTCGACAATTTCGGTGAACCGTTGAGCCACGCCTGCAGCTCCAAGCGCCGATTTTCAACTTCGGCCGCCGAAGCGGATGCCGGAAGATCAACTGCGCCAATCAGACCCGCCTTGGACTGATGACGTTGTTCCGCCATCTCGACGAGGCGCGCTCCTTGTTCGCATGCTAATGCCAGGTCGATCGGCTTGGTGCCATCCACTACAAAGATGAAGAGATCCGGCCTTTGTTCTGTAATTGCGCCAGCCAGTGCGCTCCAGGTAAGACTTGTTTCATTCAGGCGTCGTGCATCCAGGACGCGGAAGCCGCCCTTCCCCCTTTGCTCGTAAGAGACCCAGCTGGCGCTCTGTTGAGGATTGACCATGCGAAGATCGCTGTCGAGGAGCGCCGAAAACAGGGCTGAAGCGTCAGCGCCAGGATCCCCCAGCAAGACGACTTGCGCGAGTCGCTGTGAAAGAAAAATCTGTTTGATCGGATTCAATTCTTTCATCACAGCGTTCTGCAGCGGCCCGGGCAACCTGGAGATCAGAGCCTCGAGTTTCTGGAAAATACCAAGCAGCGTTTGCTGGTTCATCTGGGATTTGGAGGTTGGAAAAATGAGCCGCGGATTGGCTCCAAGGTCTGCGCTTCCAGTACGATATTTACAGCGCCGATCTACGAACCAAGCGCCTTGAACAATTGGCCCATATGATCCGCCGGTTTGACCTTTCTCAAAATTGCCTTTATTCGCTGATCCGTGCCGATGACGTAGGTCGTGCGCTCGGTTCCCATATATTTTTTGCCGTACAGGCTCTTCTCAACCCAAACCTGGTAGGCTAGCACGATCTCGTGATTCGGATCGCTAAGCAGGGGAAATGGGAGCCCATGGTTTTTTATGAATGCCTCGTGGCTTTCCGCGCTGTCGACGCTCACGCCGAATAGCTCACTTTTCGACTGAATTTCGCGCCATGAATCGCGTATAGCGCACGCCTGAACGGTGCAACCGGGAGTGTCGTCTTTTGGATAGAAATAGAGAACAAGAGTCGTCCGCGCAAAATCAGCAAGCTTCACTTCTTGACCGCGCCCATAGATGCCACCGACGGCTGTCGCCCTGAACTCAGGAGCGGGATCACCAACTTCAAGTCTAGTAGTCATATCCTTCTTTCCAAAGCTGTCACGGCCGACGGCCCTTCGCAATCCACTTAACAATGCCTTCACCGGCGATCGTCGCGGTGACAAAGCAGCCCTGAAGAAGATAGCCGCCAGTCGGCGCTTCCCAGTCGATCATTTCGCCGGCACAAAATACTCCAGGCAGCCGGCGCAACATCAGGTCTTCATCCAGTTCTTCCCAGGGGACACCGCCAGCGCTGGAGATCGCTTCCTCGATTGGTCTCGGCCTTTCGAACCGGACATGACAAGCCTTCGTTGCGGTCATCCATTCGTTGAGGGTCTTTGGGTTGGCAACCTCTTCGATCAGCGCGGCAGCAGCAGCACTCAGCCGCCAGAACCGCATCACCCCTTCCTTTAGACCCGTCTGAACGTGCTTTTGCCAGCGCCGCTCCAAATCATGACTCGATAATTCCGGCTTGAAATCGATGGTGATCTGAGGCGAATGGCGCAATTCCCTGGTCAATTGATAGATCGCTCCGCCTTCGAGCCCGTACTCAGTCACCATCAATTCGCCAGCAACGATCTTTCCGCAGCAAGAGACTTCAAGATTCTTAAGGGGCTTGCTTTCGGCCAAATGGAGAAACTGCTCCGACCACTGGCACTCCCAGCCGACGTTGGCTGCCACAAAATCTCTGACCTGAATGCCGAGCCGCTGAAACTCTTCGACCCAGAGGGCATCGGATCCCGTCTGGGGCCAGGAAGCTCCACCCAGTGCAAATAACACACTGTCCGCCGTGAAAAGCTGATATTGCGTTCCCCTTTGAAACACCAGGTCATAAGGTCCGCTTCCAAGCATTTGGTGAAAACGGCGGCCGATCTGCAAATCACATCCCAAGGCATCGAGACGTTCCAGCCAAAGTTCCAGAACCATTGGAGTGCGAATATTGCGAGGAAACACCCGTCCGCTGGTTCCAACGAATGTCTCGACGCCTAACTGCCCAAACCATTCTCGCATGTCGCCAGGGGAAAACCGCTCCAACAGAACAGCCCATCGTTCGGGCACGTCGTAGCGCGACGCAAACTTATCGAGCGATTCAGAATGGGTGATATTCAGCCCGCCTCTACCCGCCACCAGGAATTTTCGCCCGGGCGATGCTTTTTGCTCGAAAATAGAGGTGTGAATACCCTGGCGCGCAATAATTTCCGCGGCCCGAAGCCCGGCCGGCCCACCCCCGACAACAGCGACAGACGGCCCATTCAACGGCTGAGTTCTAACATTCGAAGGATTGGTAACTCGGCCCGCTTACGCAGCGATTCTGGCATTTCAATTTCCGGCGACAGATGCTCAAGAGCATCTCTCAGCTTTTCAAGCGTATTTTTCTTCATGAATCGACAGTCAGCACAAGAGCAGGTGTCCGTAGGTCCGGGAATGAACGTCTTGCCAGGAATTTCCTTTCTCAAGCGATGCAGCATACCAGATTCCGTAACAATGATAAAAGCATCCGCATGCGTGTCTCGGCAGTAGCTCACCATTTTTTCTGTCGAGCAGACTTCATCCGCGAGCATTCGCACCGCAAACGTACATTCCGGGTGCGCTACCACCGGCGCCGCCGGGTAGCTCGCCCGAATCGCGTTGATGCTGTTTTGCGTGAATTCAACGTGAACATAACAGGTGCCGCGCCAAAGATCCATTTTCCTCCCCGTCTTCTCGGTCACCCACGCTCCCAGATTTTGATCCGGCACAAACAGAATATTGCGATCCGGCGGAGCGCTTTCCACAACCTTTACCGCATTACCGCTGGTACAAATAATGTCTGACAAGGCTTTCACTCCCGCGCTGCAATTAATATACGCGATGACGTAATAGTTTTTGTCAGCCTGGTCCCTCAGAAACTTCTCCAAACTTTCCGCAGGACACGACTCCGAGAGAGAGCAACCCGCCTCCAGGTCCGGCAAAATCACCGTTTTCGTCGGGTTCACTATCTTCGCCGTTTCGGCCATGAAGTGCACACCACAGAATACAATCACGTCTGCGTCAGTTTCCCTGGCCTTAAAACTGAGTCCAAGCGAATCGCCTACATAATCGGCAACATCCTGAATCTCGGGAACTTGGTAATTGTGAGCGAGAATGATCGCGTTGCGCTGCCTCTTCAAGCGCAGGACTTCGGCACTTAGATCATATCCTTCTTTGAGAGCAACCATCTTCCCAAAATTATGGGTCCTCATCCTGTGCGGTGCAACATCGATTTAGAGAGCGGATCCAGGAGCCGGTAACGCGAAAAAATTCCGAGGGCTCGGAAGTATAAACAAACTCGTGTTTGCTCCAAAGAGAGTGAGATGATGCCCATCAAAAGGGGATAATATCGACAATCGAATTCGCCGGGATGCTCTGATCCGGCTCAAGACGGCAAAGCGCATTCGAACGGGATAATCCAAAGAGCGCGTGTGATTCTTGTCTGCCGAAAGGTCTGAAAACACCCTGAGAGTACGTCCCACGTAAATAATGCGGGCGATCCCCAGCATTGACGAGGTC
>DASZHC010000046.1:0-8272 GCA_035938215.1 Chthoniobacterales bacterium | reverse complement strand
CTCTTGGGCGGCTTCCTTCCAGATTTCCAGCGCTTTGGGTAGCTTTTGGATGTGAAGAACCTTGATTACCGTTTGAGCTGACGCGGACCAGGTTAACCATCCGAGCATGGCGAAGGAGAATAGCCATTTAAATTCCATTTTTTCGGCAGGTTAGAATGCTGTTGGTTCATGCCTACCCACCCGGTCTCTGCGGCAATGTTTTCAATATCTGCCCGGCCACAAAAACATGCTGTTCCTCGGCGGGCGGTTCCTCCTGAGGAGTTATTTCTGGAATTGTGAGCGTGTCGAGAAGGAACTTTTCGTACTTTTCGCGATGGGTGTCTGTCCATTCCTGGCGAGCCTGCTCCCAGGACAGTTTGCGACCTTTTTCACCTTCGAGCCATTTGTACTTCCGAATCTCTTCCTTGATGAGATAACTGATTCGGTAGAACGGATCGGAGTAAAGCACGGGTGGGATCTGAACGTATTCCTCAGTCTCTAAAATCTGGCGCATAGACGATGTCGATCATACCCGAAAACGGACCTTTCGGAAGCTGTTTGTTGCGTCAATGAAAATCGTGGGAATCTGATGTTTCCAACACAAAGGCAGGTAATCGTTCAATTTTCTTTGCCCGGATGTGAATCACGTTTGAACGAATCTGAAATATGCCCTCGATTAACAGAAATGTCTCCTGTGTAATGGTCAGACGATTTTTTTCGAACATCCTGGGGGGCACTATCACATTCGAAATACCCGTTTCATCTTCGAGGCTGATAAACACAAAACCCTTGGCGGTCCCGGGGCGTTGACGACAAATGGCCAATCCCGCTACTCGGATGAGCGATCCGTTTTCTGCAAACGGCAGGTCAGAGCTGCGCCAGATGTCTTTAGGTAATGATTCACGAATATAAGCCATCGGATGAGGCCCGATGGTGAGATGCATCGTGTCAAAATCTGCCTCTAGACGTTCGACCGGCTGCATTGGGCCCAAAGGAGAAGTCGAAGGGGTATCAAAAAATAATTCTCCCTGATAAACCTCACCCTCAATGGACCAAAGCGCATCGCGCCGATGCTCGGCGAGAGGATTCAGCGCGCCGGCTTTGGCCAATATCCTTAATTCATCGCGCTCAAAAAAGGTTCGTTGGCGAAAGTCCTGGATGCTTGTGAATGATCTTTCCTTGCGTGTTTTCACCATTTGCTGCACGCGAATTTCGTTGATGCCGCGTGTCAGGCAAAAGCCGAGTCTGATCGATTGATCTGACTCAACGGTGCACAACCATTCGGAATGAGTTATGGAGACCGAACGGATTTTGAGGTTGCCGCGTTGTGCATCTTTAATCAAGGTCGCCGGAGAGTAGAAACCCATTGGCTGATTATTGAGCAGGCCCACAAAGAATTCGGCGGGACGATGCACCTTTAACCAGGAACTGGCGTAGGTGATCAATGCGAAGCTGATCGCATGCGATTCTGGAAATCCGTAGAGCGCAAACGAAGTAATGGCAGCAAGAATTTTCTCAGCCACTTCATCCTTTACGCCATTGGCGCGGAGGGCGGAGCGCAACTTGGTTTCGACGCGTTGCATTCGCTCCTGTGAACGATGGTAACTGAGCGCTCGCCGCAATTCTTCGGCTTCATCTCCGGAAAAATTGGCCATCACCATGGCAATTTTCAGCATCTGTTCCTGAAATAGAGGTACCCCAAGTGTTCGTTCCAGAACCGGTGTAAGCCGAGGATCGAGATAGGTAACTGCTTCAATTCCTTCGCGCCGTGCCAGGTAAGGATGCATAAGATGACCTTGAATTGGTCCGGGACGAATAATGGCGACTTCAATGACAAGATCGTAAAATTCTCTCGGCTTCATCCGGGGCAAGGTAGCCATTTGAGCGCGGCTCTCGACCTGGAATACGCCAATGGTGTCGGCCTTGCAAAGCATGTCATATGTCGCCGGATCATCTTTAGGAAGAGCGGCAAGATCAACCGGGTGCCCCCTCTGGTTGCAGATCTCGATCGCATCCTGTAATGCGGCCATCATCCCCAGACCGAGCAGATCGACCTTAACAATCCCCAGATCTTCGCAATCATCTTTGTCCCATTGAATGACGGTGCGTCCCGGCATCGTGGCGTTTTCCAACGGAACGATCGTATCCAATTGCCCTTCACAGATGACCATCCCACCCGAATGCTGGCCGAGGTGCCTGGGCAGGCCATAAATGGCGCAATAGACTTGGAGAAAGGCATTGACTCGAGGATGATTCGAAGGCAGGCCCGCCTGTTTGAGTTGGTCATGCGCTTCAAGCGTATGTGGAAAATCGCCATTTGCGTACAAACGCGAAAAACGGTCCATGACATCTTCCGGCAAATTCAGGGCTTTTCCCGTTTCGCGCATGGCACTGCGGCCGCGGAAGGTGATGACATTGGCAGTCATGGCCGCGCCAGATCTTCCATACCGCCGATAGACTTCCTGGATCACTTGTTCGCGACGATCGCCGCTCGGCAGATCAAGATCGATGTCAGGCCAGCCTTTTCGTCCCTCACTCAAAAAACGTTCAAATAATAGATTCCCTCCGATCGGGTCGACGGCAGTGATTCCCAGGCTGTAACAAACTGCGCTATTGGCCGCGCTGCCCCGCCCCTGAACCATAATGTTCGATTCCCGGCAATATCGAACAAGATCCCAGACGATGAGAAAATAACCGGGGAACTCGAGTTTTCGGATTAACGCTAGTTCGCGATTGATTTGTGATCGAATGCGTTCAGTGATTTTAGAGTAACGCTGCTGAGCTCCCTTCCAGACCTGTTTCTCAAGGAAGCTGTCCATATCTTCGCCGGTCGGTACCGGGAATTTAGGAAATTGGTAGCCCAGATTATTGAGGGTGAATTCGATCTCATTAGCAACAGCAACGGTATTAGCAATGGCATGCGGCAGGTCGGAAAAAAGTTCTGTCATCGCCGCATAGTCTTTGAGATGGCGTTCCGCATTAGGCTCCAGCAATCTGCCCGCAGCATCCAGATGGGTGTGATTCCTTGCGCATGTAAATACATCCAGCGCTGTGCGGCGGTCGTGTGTGCCATAGAGCACACCGTTCGTTGCAAGAAGTTTTAAACTATGCCGTTCCGCAAGCTCGCAAAGCTGACGATTTAACCATTGTTCAGTGCGAAGGGCATGCCGTTGAATTTCGACAAATAAATGATGCGCCCCGAATATGTTCTTGAGCAAATCAAGGCGCTTCTCAGCCATGGAAAAGTCACCGGTACCCAAAGCCTGGTGGAGGGGGCCTTCTTCGTCTCCGGTCAAACAGATCAATCCCTCCGCAAACCCCGATAGCTCAGACCAGCTAATCGAGCTTTCATTCTTAGGCGAACGCAGTTTGGCTTGTGAAAGTAA
This sequence comes from Chthoniobacterales bacterium, assembly GCA_035938215.1. Classification (GTDB taxonomy): domain Bacteria; phylum Verrucomicrobiota; class Verrucomicrobiia; order Chthoniobacterales; family JAFAMB01; genus DASZHC01. Next base: position 4,907 of record DASZHC010000046.1, on the reverse strand, counting down.
TCGACATAGATTTTGGTATCCTTTTTGCGATTGCACGAGCACCGGCAAGACCGACCCATCTTCCATTGTTAACTCACTGCCGACGATGGGACGGATCCCGCATTCCTGCGCGGCTGTGTAGAACCGTGGCGCACCAAAAACACCATCACGATCACATAACGCCAATGCCGGCAACTGAAGCTCTGCTGCTCTGAAGGCCAAATGTTCGGGTGAAGAGCTTCCCCGGAGAAAGCTGAACGCGCTTCGAGCATGGAGTTCGACGTAGTTAGGGAAAGACATGGCAAAGAAACGGGAATTCACCACAGAGAGGACTCAAAGGTCGGAATGGGTTTGAATTTGGCGTCAGGTTGATGGTGAGCGCCGACCCCCGAACTCCGAACGCCGAACCCCGAACGCCGAACCCCGAACTCCGAACCCCGAACGCCAAACCCTCAATCATACACCCCCACCACTTCCCATTGACTCAGGTCTTGGGCCAGACGGTAAATGCTCCCATCCTCCAGTACCACGTCCCATTCTCTGATTTCCCAGCGAGCGCGATCCCACCAATTTCCCGATAAATTCCAAGGACCACGCGCTTCCAGAATTTTACCGGAAATCAGGTTGCTTTGTACCAAGACAGGTTTGTCTTTGTCTAATTCAACGCTGGCGATGATTCCCGGACGATAACGGCGTAAACCGGGTCCAATTTTTGGGCGGCTCGTATTTTTAACACTATGCCAGGACCAGTCGAATTCCGGCGTCTGGATTCGAAGACTGTCTGGCCGATGGGTATTGATTTGTTGAGGTATACCGACTCCTTCGGTGCCCACTAATGCAGCCAGCCTTGCCAACGTCTGAAAGAACCGGTTGGGATCTCGAAGCTTTCCCTGAAATAAATCAAACTGATGGCCATCAGGTTTGCTCGGCTTGATTTCCAGATGAAAACTTGTTACCGGCGCAGTCGTTTGGAGCGTTTCCAGATATTGGACAGCAGTCCCATAGAGAACCTCGACATCTCTGGTTGGAGCTGGAATTTGCAGGGAACGAACAATTTTTTCTCCATTTTCCAGGGTAAGCACCAGGTGCAACTCGGCGATCAGGAGGTAAACCGACTCGATGCGCAGCGATAATCTTTCCAGAAAACGCCTGAGAATAAACAAAAGAGGTTCGAGCGTTTCCAGGCGCTGTTCAAAGTCGATTGATTCTTCAAATGTCTCGGACGGCTGAACAAATTGAAGCACTTTCGTGGATCGCCCGCCGGCGCGATCCCAAAGCGATAAACCTTCCAACCCGAGACGTTGCCCAATTTCGTCCCGCGGCAGTCGGGTCAATGCCCCAAGTGTTCGCACTCCCCAGCTTTTCAAAATATCGAGTAAAAAGGGAGAGGGATCTAAAGATTCCAACGGCAAAGATTGAAGCAGATTGCAATCGTGTGAAATCTCAAGGACCGGATCAGCAATCTTTGCTGCCTGGAGAGCAATCTCCGGATTGGGTCCTATGCCCGCCTGGGCCTTGAGGCCGACAGCTCGTAATTGAGCCAACAATTTTCTCAGGCCGCTCTGTTGATTACGTGTCTTCGTTACATCGATCGTGCAGACGCCGGGAGCACTATTTTCGATGAATGGCGAATAACTGTACGCAAGCTGGAGCAACACATCCTGGAGTTGCCGTTCGTGAGATAGAGCGCGGGTGTATAAAACAAGCTCGGGAGCACGGGCAATTGCCTGGCTTGTCGATGCTCCGGGTCGAATTCCAGCCTCTTCTGCAGCGAGATTCAGCTCGATGACATGAATACCATCATCATCCAGCAGGGCTGCAGGAATATCGGCACACGTTTCCTCAAAAACAGGGGAAGAAAACAAATCGGAATAATGATCTTCAACCGTGACATCCAAAGAGAGCTGCTTTGATGACACATCATCATTTCCAGCTCTTTGTAGCAAGCGTTTTTGACGGGCACACTGCAAAAAGTAAAAAGGAATGTAAACAACAACAAAACAGCTAGTTCCAATTTTAGGCATATCGATATTCCAGTTCAAATCGGCGACGTACAATTTCCAAAGAGAAAAGTTTGATTATTTCCGGTCGAAATGATGTCAGATCATCGAATCTAAGTTGATGCGTCAGCGAGATACTGATCTGTGCACTGCTCACAAGAGGATGACGTGTAATGGTTAGGAGCGTGCCTCCGTTCTCCTCGATAATGCGCTGAAAACGGTACCATGTTGTGCCAGGAATTTTTCTGAGTTCGGTATCTGAGTTCTGCTTAAAATCCAGAATACTTAATGGAAGATTACTGTCCCGGAGAACCAGGTCTGTTGCCTTAAGGGCCTGAGCGACGTTTTGACAGCGAATCCAGAGGAGGAGGGGATAGTCTGTGGAAGGTTCGAAGGAGTTTTTGCCATCGATAAGGGCGACACATTGGGAGTGTTGATGCATCGCTTCGATGATTTCATGTAATACGATTGATCCTCCCGCGCTGATATGGGGGATGATCAGTTGGGTAATGGATCCTTTGGGTAGACCGCCTCCCAGAAGAGAATCAAGTGGTGACCAACCGGTGGGGGCAAGAAGATGGGTAGTTTTTTGCTGGGGAAAACGTTCGGCTAAAAACTTGCGTAACTGGATGATTTTAGGCGAGCCGGGCATAGTGTTCTAATGAACACTATGCCCGGGCCGAGACTTCTTTCAAGATCAAATTATTGCTTCAGAAGACAGGGTTCGACGGCATAGATCTACCCGGAGTAATGCAGGCTTCGGCTGCTTCGGGAGGCGGGCAGCATTCGGGCTGTCATGCGCCGCGTGGGGCATCTGGCAGGTTCCAGAGGCAGAGATCCAAGTTTTTTTCGCAGCTTCTCCTTCGCAATTGGAGCATTTTGATCTATTCCAAATTGGCTGGCGTCCACAATGACTGGCAAATCAGCAACCCTTCCCTTCGCCCAAAAGTGGCATTGGCCGCTCCTGGGTGCGCTCGCTGACCTGAGAATACGGTACGGGATCAAGCTCAGTCTGGCAGCTTTACTCGCATTGTATTTTGCACTGTTGCTCCGTCTGGAGCATCCGAGTTGGGCCGTCCTAACTGCGCTGGTGATGATGGGATCACACTATGTCGGTTCAATCGCAGTCAAAGCGATCATGCGGGTGCTGGGTACGGTCGGTGGAGCTCTGATGGGTATCTGGCTCGTCGGAGACTACGTATCGACGCCGGCGATCTTTTTGCCCGCATTTTTCCTTGTCGTCACCTTTGCCGGCTATAAATTCGGCCAATTTCCCGCAAGCCAGGTTCCGTATGCTTATTTCTTGGTCGGTCTTACCACTTTGTCCGTCGCAACCTATGGAGTCACGGATCCTGCTCACGTCTGGCAAATCGGTCTGAACCGGACGCTGGAGATTCTGGATGGAGCCATTAGCTCGCTGCTCGTAACGACCCTGGTATGGCCTCGGTACGCGCGGGAGGAGTTTGTTGAATCGGGACGCGCTGCTCTGAAGACGGCAAGCAACCTTGTCTCGATGCACACCGAAGCTTACATCGGCCGGATGAACGTTCCGGTGCAGGCGGAACAAATTGATCAAGATTTTGCCGGGCGGTTATCCGTTCTAAAAAATCTGCTGCAGGCCGGCGCCCGGGAGAGCACCGTCTTTGGCGCCCACCTCTCAAGCTACAACGCATTCCTGGTATCGCTGACCAACTTATTTCACGCCGCACTCGATCTCAGTCGGCATCAGGTGGAACCTTCGATCCTGGGCCGGGTGCAGCATGAAATTCAGTCGGTCGCGGCTGCTATTTCCGAAGAGTTTGACATTCTGACCGGACAGCATCGACCAGGCGAAAAATTGCGCCCAAGCCGGTTGAATGAGGCATTTGCGGCATTTGAGGAAAAGGTGAACGAGATGCGGCGTCAGGAGGTCTTTGTCGCTGCGCCGCCTGACACGACGAGGGCGTTCTACGCGGGGTTCGCCGCCCTGCGTTTGCTTCGCGATGAATTGAATAACATCCGCAGCCTGAGTGAAGGTTTGCCCCGGCTCGGCCAACCGCTGCCCGAGGCTAAACCCCACTGGAACTTTCTGCCCACTATCGACTGGTTCTGGGTAAAGGCCGGAGTAAAGGGCGGGTTATCTGCCGTGATTTCAATCGTTCTCCTCAAGTGGATCAATCCGCCTGGGTCAGCTTCAATTCCGCTCATGGCCTGGACTCTGAGTTTGTTTGGGCGGCCATTCGTGCGAGCCGGCGGAACGGGCGATCTGCGATCTTTTCAGAACGGCTTCCTTGCAGCTCTTGTTCTGACGGCCTGCGCGGCCCTGCTTATTCTGACCACGCCGTTTCTAGCGGACTATCTCGTCATGAATTTGGCGTTGTTCTTCATTTTGTTCTGGTTCGGCTTCGTTACCATTCGAATCCCTGGAAATACCTTCTGGATACAAGTCACCAATCTAAGCATCAGCACATTCGTCGGGCTCAATCCACAGGAGCCGGTGGCATCGCAGACCATCATCGACAGCTTTCTCGGCTTGATTATCGGAATGGGGATCGCGACGGTGGTTGGAAGACTGATTTGGCCCGTCTTGCCGCAAAGACTCCTCCGAGATGATCTGCTTGGGATTCTTTCGCAGATCAAAGCGTTGCTGGGTGGAGATGCGCATCCAGAGAAAATTCAAACCCAGCTGGCGATCCTACCGGTAGAGGCTCTACAGGCCGCCCGCCAGATTCGAATGAGCGGATGTTCCGAAGATGAAAGGGCCCGGCTGCGAGCCTTGGTTCGTGCTCTGCAGGCGCTGGTCACCCGGACTACGGAGTTGGTCTATCGCAGACATCTCTTGCCGGAAATCACGGAACCGATCCTGCGCCCGCAGTTCGAGCGCCTGGAAATAGAGTTTGAGCAGATACTGGACGTGCTTGCCGAATGCTTTCGACGGGGTGATTGCCG
>DASZHC010000045.1:0-28946 GCA_035938215.1 Chthoniobacterales bacterium | reverse complement strand
GGCGAAAAACTGGGGTACGAAAAGGAGTTGCTCGGTTTTTACGTGACTGGGCACCCGCTGAATGCCTACCGGGATTTGATCGAAGGCGGCAAATTCATGAGAATCAGCGAGCTGCAATTGCAGGAGGACAGGGCCACGGTCCAGGTCGCGGGTTCAATTTCCAATTTTGAAAAGAAGCACACCCGAAAGGATGGAAAACCGTTCGCAGTGCTAACTGTGGAAGATTTTTCGGGTTCTGTAGAAATCGTTGCCTGGAGCGATGTGTATGCAAAGGCTGCCAAACATATCGACAAAGGGAAGATCGTTGCGATTGTCGGCAGATTCGACAAACGAGACGAGACCCTCCGCATCGTAGCGAGCGAAATCAATCCGATCGGCGAAGTTAAAGCCCCTAGAGGGTTGACAATCGATATTGAGCTGGAAAAAACCGACGAGAAGAGATTGGTCGCTGTGCGCGAGCTGGTTACTCAATTTCCGGGAAGGCAACCCCTCTATCTTCTGTTTCACACCGCGGACGGACGGGAGATTCGGCTAAAGGCTGATCCAGGCTACAGTGTGCGGGACGATGAAACATTGCGAGCGAAGCTCGCCAAGCTGTTAACCTAGTTTCGCGAAACTCTTCGGCCCAAGAAGGTATTTTGTCCCACAGCAAAGGCGAAATTTCAATTCATTCGACAGCTAAGAAATCCTCCGTGGCCACCGTGCGAGTCTTCGATTTTTAAACTAAGGCAGAGAAATTTTGCGTGGAGGGCACGGCGGTCCGCCGCATGATCAGCGGGTTGGGGCACGTGCTCCACGTCCGCTGCGGCATCTGGAACTAAGGCAGAAGAAATCTCGCACGAGACTCGATCAGCTATTGTTTGTGCTTTGCAGCCCACACATCCTGGAAATCGTCCCAACCATTTTCTTGATGCAGAATTGGCTTCAAGCCAACTTTATTTACTTGAAGAGTCACCCATTGCGGAGAACTCAGCGAAACTCCATATCCTGGATATCTACGGTAATCGCTATATCCAAATCCATGGTTACCGTATTCCTCCAAAATCTTCGCTATATGCTCCGGTTCCAAATTGAACAGGAAAATCTGACGGTCTCGCAATCTCTGTTCTGCGTTACTGCCGTGTGTACTGAAGATGAGCAACCCGTCCTCGGCCAGAACAGAACGAAGAAGTTTCAATAATTTCGGCCATCGCTCGGCATGCAAATGAGTGAATAACGATCCCACCCAAATCAAGTCAAATTTTGCGTCAAATACCAGGTTCGAAAAATCTATATTCGAGTAGACCGGTTTTGCTCCGAACATCTTCGCACAGAAATCGACCCCGCTCCTGTTCGTATCGACCGCTGTCAACGCGGCCTCCGGGAAATGCGCGGTCAGGCTGCGTAATACGCGACCGTGACCACATGCGAAATCTAAAATCGATTTAACTGACCTCTTACCTGCCTTGTCCAATGCCTGTCGGATACAAAACAGCGCGGAATAGCCGCTCGAAAAATAGCAGGTCGCATGACCTTCGTACATCATGTCGTTGAAATGGATTACGGAAGAGACTTTCGGCCAATCAGATCTCTCAGTCTTAGCACGTATCGATTCCAAAGCTTCCCCAAGACCCGCAGACAAGTATTTCGGATCTCTGCCGAACACAGACCGGAGGCGCTTTTTCGCCTTCCATTTAAAGTTGGCGAGTGCCTCCTGGAATTTTTGGCAGGCAATGCTCATATTCGTAAGTAGTCTAAGGAGTTGCGTATCTTAGCAACCGCTTTTCCCGCTACATAATGCGAATTGCGGCGTATGGCTCCGACGGAAGTAGGCGAATCGTCTCGATTTGCCCCGTTTCCCGGAAACGGCAAGGTCTGCTGACGCTGGCACTGACACCACACTGCGTACTGTCCCCAGTATGCCTAAAATCGTTCGCTTTCATCAGGTTGGTGGACCGGAGGTCCTTAAGCTCGAAGAGTTGCCGGCATCTCAACCGTAAAAAGGCGAGGTACGCATCAAGGTTGATGCCATCGGGGAATCGGGCCGAAGTGATGTTTCGGAGTGGGCAATACCTGGAGCAACCGGAATTCCCTTCGGGACTTGGCTACGAGGCCTCAGGGACGGTTGAAGAGGTTGGTCCGGGTGTGACAGGACTGAAGCCGGGAGATCGGGCCAGTTCGATTCCGTCATTTTCGATGCGGAAATATTCAACCTATGGCGAAGTCGCGCTTCTACCGGCCCACGCACTTGCGTGGTATCCTGAGAACCTGAGCCCGATCGAGGGTACGTCGATCTGGATGCAATACTTGACCGCGTACGGTCTCATTGAGTTCGGTAAGATACAGCAAGGCAATCACGTCTTGATTACGGCTGCAGCGGGCAGTGTGGGGCTGGCTGCGATACAGTTGGCGAATGCGGTAGGCGCCGTTCCCATTGCGACTACCCGGAACAAAGCGAAAGAAAGTTCGTTACGGAGTGCGGAGGAAATCCAAAGGATGTCGGGTGGAGTTTATATCTCGCATTTTGCAGGAGACTTAATGGAGCTTTATTTCTGACCTGGTTAAACAACCGAGTGAAATCGAGCAGCTAATCTACAGCAAGATTGAGGCTGCAAGAAAGCTATTGGAAAGCGGGACACCGCCACACGAGGGACCCACAACTTACGCGTGTCGGTCCCCACGGTGTATCGTTGGGTGCCGTCCTCTTCACGGAAGTAAAGAGCTTGCGATAGCAGCAGGCATGTCGACCAGACGAAATGTAATGAAAATCCGCTTAGTAGTTGCCCTTGTAGGATTGGCAATCAGCCTTGCTTTGCCGACCTTTGCCCAACCAACAAACACGCCAGATCCACAACTACGTGAGAAGCTTATCGCTGCCATTAAAAAACATACCGATGCACTCGATAAGAACGATGCCGCCGCCGTGGCGGCGAACTTCACGCAGGACGGGATTCTGGTAACGCCCGACGGAAATGAGATGTGACAACCGGAAAATATGTTGCGACTGTCAAAGGCCGGAACTTCGGTCCGGTAGAAGCCAAGGGCTACTGGTCAGTGATTCGTGAGGGCGATGATTTGAAGATCCGGATGCTGACGTTTAACCACACCCCGGCACCGGCTGCGACACCGTCTCCAACGACTACTCCGAGCAACCAATAGCATCCTGGTCTACAGAGGGATGGACAGTGTGGAGGCCGGTCTTGCGTAGTCGAACCGGCGAGCGCTCGGCAACCAATTGCCGACGCTTCCGAATGCGGTAAGCTGAAGACCTATGGCTTTCATTTTCCAAGTAGACAAAAATGGTCACACACGCCCAAAGATACGCTGCGACTCCTGCGGTGGGGTCATCGAAAACTACGCGGACGGATTTGCCACGTTAGATTCCCCGTCCGCGACGCCCGGAACGGTTCTCGAACCTATCTTTCACTGCGCACATTGCCAGGACGAAGCGGAGAAAGCCGGTAAGCTTCAGCGCTCAATGCGGATCGATAAATTCATGCTCTACGTATTAAATAATATCCAGCTTACGCCAAATGCTCTTGAAGAGGCGGGACGGAAATTGATCGATTTTGACAACTAACGATGCGAAAATTGGGATCTTCGCTCTCCGTTACGGCTACGGTCCGGCAGGCCCGGACAATCCAGGAGAGTTGTCGATTACCGAACTCGAGTACCGGCAGGCGGTGCGTCACAAAAAACCGCGCTAACATCTTTCTCCTGAGAGATGATGCGCCGTGGCCACCTGAATTCGATCGAGGCGAAGAGGGGAGGAAGCTTGCCGCGTTTCGGCGGGACCTCAGGGAGGGCGGAACGGTAAACACCTTCTCCACGCGGGAGGAGTTGACCTCTCAGGTCACGCCGCTGTTTCCACGAGTACGCGGCAGCAGGCAGTGTCTGAAGAGTCTTCAGACAGCTCTCGGCGGGAGTTCGATGTTTTCTTCTCCTATAACTCAAACGATCGAGACTGGTGCCACAGCTACGTAAGTCGTTGATGTTCAAGAGAGCCGGCAGCCGGAATCGAACCGGCGACCTGCTGATTACAAGTCAGCTGCTCTACCAGCTGAGCTATGCCGGCCTTTAAAAAGCGAGCCGGATATTACATGCGAAGAGTTCGTATCGCAAACTGAAATTGAGCGAGTGAGCACAGGCGTCGAACATAGAAACGACCCTCTTGTCGCGGTACTCTTCTCTGGCAAAATAACGTTCCGTATAAAGTTGCCGCAGATGCTCTTCCGGGATAGAAAGATCCGCCGTCGTGAATTTACATTCTTCGCATTCCCGCAGACCCGCAATCCGAGACGGACAGAATTTTCCTCCGCAAACAATACAGCGGGCTGCCGGATTCGCGTTGTTATACTTCATCATCGCCTGGGCATTTCATGCAGGAACCATCAATCCGTCCTTTCAACTGATCGGCGGCGGTGATGCCTTCATTCAAGGGCTCCCTTCCAAACTCTTTTCCACATCGTTTTCGCCCTGGAACTCATCTGTTCAAGCAGGCAAATACGTTTATGCCGATGTTTTATACCAATCTTTTTATCCCCCGAATCTGATCTTTTTCTCCCTTCTTCCAAATACACTCGGGTTCAATCTTTACTTGCTCGTCCACTATGCGTTCGCTGGTGTCTTCATGTGCCTTTATCTGGGCTCGCTGCGCCTGACGACCTATTCGGCGTTTATCGGCGGACTGGTTTTCATGGTGTGCGGATTCATGTGCGCTCACAAAGGTCACGAATGCATCATCTGTTCCGCCATTTGGCTGCCGCTCGTTCTTTTTTTCCTCGACAGGTGTGTCGAACGATTGCAAATCCTTTCCATAGCTTGGGCAGCGGTTCCACTGAGTCTTTCTATCCTTGCCGGTTTTCCACAAATTACCCTCTACTGTTCGGCGCTGATTCTAGCTTACCTGACAATTAGGATCTTCCATTCGACGAAATTGGAGGGATGGAACGCGAAGCTCAGATACGTCATATGCACGGCATTCATTTTATTTTTCTTAGCAGGATTGCTCGGCTCTCTTCCGATACTTGCTGTTGCGGAAGCTCTCCCTTACTTAACCCGAGAACATCTTACCTACGAGATGTTCACATCAGATAGCTTTCCGCCATGGCAATTGCTGACTTTCCTCATTCCGAACCTCTTCGGTGGTGTTGATCGGTACGTGCCAATGTATGGGCCAGCAACAACAGTTTTCGCGGCGGAAGTCTATCCCTATATAGGGCTGCTGCCGCTGGCATTTGCGATCGGCTGTTGCACCGTGCGCCTGAGCTTCGGCTTTCAAGCGAAGTTCTGGATCGGGGTAGCCGTCGTTGCTCTGCTTCTGTCAATTGGCGGGACGACTCCCATCTATCACCTCTTATTTCATATTCCGATTTACAATCTCTTTCGTGTACCTGCCCGGCACTTGTTCGAGGTTGATTTAGCGCTCAGCGTTCTCGCTGCCCTTGGCTTGGATTACCTTCTGCGCGGTTCGGAGCCAGTATCAGAAGTGACTCCCGACGCGAAAACGTTTGCGCAACCAAAGCACGAGGCTGCAGGCGCGGCGCGCATTGAGCAATTGCCTGAAGCCGGCGAACGGGCGCGGTGCCCGTCGTATGTTCGCACAACCTTGATCATCATTTCTTTGATCTTTGCCACTTCGCTCCTGCTTGCGCGAATGCTTCGCTCATCCGTCACGGGCTACCTTTCACACGTCTTCCCAATACCTGACTCTACGGTCTTGAACTATTACTACCATCTCGGAGATGTTCGAGATGTCATCGCAGGCAATCTGTCGTGGCAAAGCTTCACAATGCTTCTTCCGGTCCTCTTTTTCGCTATAACAGTTGCAATCGTACTGCTGACGCGGAGCACATCGAATAGAAGCGTGCTGCAAATAGCGATTCCAGTGGTTGTGCTGGCCGATTCGTACCTTGCCTCTCATCGCATGTATGACAATCCTTCGACCAATTCGCTCTTTTCGCGCATCTCTCGCCCGGAACTCGATTTCCTTGAATCAAAGAATTTCGACAAATCCCATTATCGCATCTTTCCCGTGGATTTCGATCTGGGATCAACCGCGCGACTCACTTCTACCTACCATCTCTTGGAAACCTATCCTTATCCACTGTTAAACATGTTCGACGGATTATCGGTTATTAATGACTATGGACCGTTCTGGCTAAAACGGTACCAGACGGTCACGGGCTTCGGAGCCAGCGGCACGATGCCAGCGCAAAATCTTCAAAACCACAAGATCCTCTCGATTCTTGGAACTCGCTTTCTGATGGTGCTTTCACCAGAAAGCAAAAGGCTCATTGAAGGCGCGAAAACCGATACCGGGAGCGAGGGCATGTTCCCCGCCTTTTCTTTGGCAGGAACAACTCCCAACGGAATAGCGATCTATGAAAATTCCCAAGCTCTGCCACGATTTCGATTCATAAAGCAAGTCATCGCTGCGCGAGACCTGGAAGACGCCTTGTTTATCATGAGTAATCGAGGGTTTGATCCTGCGAATGAGGCGATCGTTGAAAACCTTGAGAGCGAAGAGAAACTGGCAACCGGCAAAATCGTTGCCGAACAAATCGAAAATACCCGATTGAATCTCGATATCGAGACAGGGGGCCGCGGCTTTTTGATTGTTGCAGACTCGTTCTTTCCGGGATGGACTGCGTCGGTTGACGGAAAATCTACCCCGATCCTTCCAACCTACGGCTGTGTCCGGGGAATTTCGATTGAAACCGGCGGGAAACACCATGTCGAATTCCGGTTCTTGCCGAAAACCCTTTTCGCCGGTCTTGTATCCACGAGTCTTGGCATCTTGTCGCTTCTCGCGCTCTGCATCGCCGAGAGAACCAGATGGTTGGCACGTTTCCGGTAAAATTAAGGAACGGGGTCATGTCTCAACTTTCAACATTTTGCTCTGCTCTATTCGAACGCGCAGGCGATCTTACGTTGTTTGCCGAAAGGGAAATGTTGAAAGTTGAGACATGACCCCGTCGAGCGTTTCACGTAAGCCGTCGCGAAATGCGGTGCGTGGGTTCCAGTCAAACTCTTCGCGTGTCCGCGATATATCCGCGACAACATCAAATACTTCATCCGGCCGCATCGATCCTTCGGCCAAAACTTGCTTCGGCGCAGGCAACCACGCGTTTACGATTTCAATTGCTTCGTTCACGCTGAAAGAGGAACCGCTGCCGGCATTAAAGACGCCTCCCTGGCTTCGGAACGCTGTTCGGATCAGAAGATCAACCAGATCCGAAACAAAAATGAAGTCCCTGCGCGGCCGCAAGTCCGAAACAACAATTGATCCTAGTTGCGGATTAACAGCTTGAGTGAGTATCTTCGGAATCAAAAATCTGCGATCCTGTCCTGGGCCATAAATGTTAAATGGGCGGATGATCGTCACTGGAACGTGGAACTGCTCCTGATAATAACGGCTCGCCTCTTCGGCTAGAATCTTCGTGTGACTGTAGGGATTGAACGCTTGCAGCGGTTCATCTTCAGAAATAGGCAGACGAGCGGGCCGACCATAGACGTAGGAACTCATCAATGTCAGTGAAGCATTGTGCGCTCTGCAAAATTCGAGCACATTCACGGTGCCAAGCAGATTAACTCGATAATAGCTCAAAGGATTATTCCAGCTCTCGGGAACAAATGTGCGTGCTGCTAAGTGGAAAACGTGTCCGACATCGTCAAAGTCCAATTCGCAGCTTGCAATATCTCCAGACCACCTGGAATGCGGCACAACCCGATAACCTTTAGCGATAAGGGCGCTCGTGAGATGGCTTCCTATGAACCCGCTAGCTCCGGTTACAAGGATACGTTTGCTCTGAGCGGACGGGGTCATGTCTCAACTTTCAACATTTCCTTTTCGGCAAACAACATAAGGTCGCCGCACGTTCGAATAGAGTACAGCAAATGTTGAAAGTTGAGACATGACCCCGTCCTTTCGCCTTAGACATTGTATAGATCAGGTTTGTATCTCCGAAGGTTGTTCGGATCCCGAAACCAATCGATGGTTCGTCTTAGCCCTTCTCGCAGCGAAACTTCGGGACAAAAGCCCGACGCATCTCTCAACTTTTTCGAGCTGCAGCGAAGTCGCAAGACTTCACTCTCCTGCGGACGTTTCCTCTCCGAATCAACTTCGATCTCCGCTTGGCTTTCCATCAGGCCGGCGATCAATGTAAATAGATCGCCAACCGATATTTCGGCATCTGAGCCGATGTGAAAAATATCGCCGTCCTCCAAACCGGCAACCGCAATGAGTCCACGGCAGGTATCACCCACGTAAGTGAAATCTCGTGTGGTTGCCAGGTTGCCCAGCTTAATTCGATGGGCGCCGGCTGCGATCTGGGAAATAATCGTCGGTATAACGGCACGAGCAGATTGCCTCGGTCCATAGGTGTTAAACGGGCGGGCAATCCCGACCGGCAGCCCGAATGAACATTTGAAGCTTATGGCGATCGCGTCCGCGGCAATCTTGGAGGCGCTGTACGGGGATTGAGCATGCAGAGGATGCTCTTCATCGATTGGTAGATATTTCGCGGTTCCATAGACTTCGCTTGTCGAAGTGTGAACGATCTTCTCGACCCCGCGCGCGAGAGCCGCCTGACAAATGTTCAGGGTGCCGCGAATATTCGTTTCCAGATAACTGTCCGGAGCGCGGTACGAATATGGGATAGGAATGAGCGCAGCGAGATGGAAGACCACGTCGATTTTGTTCAGCAAAGTCAGGCAAAAATGGCTGTCCCGGATATCGCCGGTCACAACCTGCATCTCGCCAAGCGACGGAATATTCTCAAGCCAACCCCAATGATTGAACGAGTTATACTGAGCCAGCGCTGTCACCCGAGCTCCGGCTCGAATCAGATGTTCAACAAGATGAGATCCGATGAAACCATCGCCTCCCGTCACGAGAACGCCTTTGTTCTGAAAGTTCATAGCGAGGCCGCCTCCCCTGACCGGCCCTGCTCTCAAGGCGACCTTGAGAGCCTTCCATCTCGCAGGTCTGAGGCGCGGCCTCGCTAGCGTTTGACAGACGGTTCATTCTGGCAAGCAGAAAGTAAGCAACCTACAAGAATTTGCCAGGGTTGAGAATCCCTGCCGGATCAAGAGCCCGCTTTACGGTTTGATGCAACAGCAAAGACTCCGGCGAGACCGCTTGCGGCCACCATCGCTTTTTGGCCAATCCGATTCCGTGCTCTCCCGTTATCGCGCCACCTGAAGCAATGACGAAACCGAAGAGATCATCTAATGCTCTTTCCAAGTTCTGACGCACTTCCGCGCGAGCCAGATCCGCGACCATGACATTGACGTGAATGTTTCCGTCGCCGGCGTGTCCGAAACAGGCAATCGGGAATCCGTATTTCGCCTGCAAATCGCCAGCAAATTTCATGAGCTGTACGAGCTTGCCTCTGGGCACCGTAACGTCTTCGTTCAATTTGGTCAGCCCAGTTGCTTTAAGCGATTCTGAAAAACCACGGCGAAGATCCCACAGACTTTCACAAGCCTGGTCGCCGAACGCCGACTGAAGAGTCAGAGCACCGAGCGATTTGATGATCGCGCTTAAAGCCTCCATCTCTGACCGAACCGAGGCTCCATGCCCGTCGAGATCAAGGAGCAGATGAGCGTTCCCGTCCGGTACAATTTCCCGCCCAAGATGCCGGCGAGCCGCCTCCAGAGTAAATCGATCCGCAATCTCCAACGCCGAAGGCAAAAAGCCTCTTAGCAAGATCATTTGGACTGCGGCTGCAGCGTCGTCGACCGTCGGAAAGCTAGCGGAGATCGACGCACGAGCGGTGGGGAGAGGAAGTAATCGTAGGATCGCCTCCGTCACAATCCCCAGCATCCCTTCTGACCCCACGAAAAGGCCGACTAGATCAAAACCCGTCTTGTTTTTATGTGTTCGACCGCCGACCCGAACAATCGTTCCATCAGCTAAAACGACCTCGAGGCCGAGGACGTAGTGCCGCGTTACACCATACTTCAGGCTGCGCGGCCCCCCTGCATTCGTCGCGATGTTGCCGCCAATCGAACTATTCTTCAGACTCGCCGGATCCGGTGGATAAAACAGGCGATGATTTCTTGCTTCACGCTGCAAATCGCCGGTAATCACCCCAGGTTCGACGACCGCGACGCCGTCGGCCACCGCGATCTCTTTTATCCTGTTCATTCCGATCAGGGCAAGAGCTATGCCTCCGTGCTCTGGAACGCACCCCCCGACATAGCCATAACCTGCGCCCCGCGCAGTCACCGGAATTTTTCGCTCGTTCGCGAAACGAAGCAACTTAGAAATCTGTTCGGCTGATCTCGGCTCTACGACTACGTCAGGAAGGTGGCTTGCGAACCACTTGTCACAGCTGTTCGCCTCCAGTCGAGATCGGTCCTTTGAGACGATTTCAGCACCCAGGAGAGCAGAAAGTTCCAGATAAAGATCCATTCAAGGCGCAATCACATGCCCATGATCTGGTAGCCACCATCGACGTAAATGACCTGACCGGTAATAGCAGTTGCTCCGTCGCCCGCCAGGAAAACACCCGTATGTCCGAGTTCGGCGGGATCACAGCTCCGCTTCAGAGGCGCATGTTCCTGGTAATGTTTCAGCATCGTCGTAAATCCGGCAATTCCCCGCGCCGCCAGCGTTTGCACGGGACCGGCACTCATACAATTGACCCGGATCTTCTTCGGGCCCAGATCATAGGCTAGATAACGGGCAGTTGCTTCCAAGCTCGCTTTGGCCACTCCCATCACGTTGTAATGTGGAACGACCTTCTCAGAGCCGTAATAGGTCATCGTTAGAATGCTTCCTCCGTGGGTCATCAACGGCGCAGCCTCTCTGGCCAATCCAAGAAGTGAGTAAGCGCTGATGTTGTGCGCGACGAGAAATGCGTCACGCGAAGTAGCAATAAATTCACCTTCCAACGCTTCTTTCGGAGCAAAGGCGACCGAATGGAGCAGCAGATCCAGACGATCGGTATGGTTGCGAACCCTTTGAAAGAACTCCGAAATCTCCGAGTCGCTCGTCACATCGCAAGGATATAAGGGAACATCTGAGCCAAAGGCCGAAACGAGATCCTCAACATTTTCCTTTAGCCGTTCACCCTGATAGTTAAAAATTAGCTTCGCCCCTGCCGCGGCCCAGGCCTGGGCGATCGCCCAAGCGATACTGCGTTTGTTAGCGACGCCAAAAACTACACCAACCTTGCCTTCGAGGGATTTTGAACTCATAGAGTGATAGAAGATCGTGGGAAAATTTGCCGAAGGCTGCGCCTGCAAACAAATCTTCTCTGTCTACTAAATCTGCGCGCTTACTTTGCAATCGCTTTTTTCCGCCACGCAGGAGCCGAGGTAAATGGCGAACCCCGAACCCCGGAACCCCGAACGCCTCGAACGGTGAACGCACGGCATCACGCTGAGGGCGCGGAGGAACGCAGGGGAGGAAGGCGAGGAGCCCCTGGGCGGGTAGGCGAAGCGTCCCCCTTTGCATTCTCCGAGCGAGGATTCACCGCGGCGGCTTTTGCGAACCTACCGAAGCTGGGGCAAACCTGAGCGACCTCACAATTTGGACAATCCGGGTTTCGCGCAAAGCATCGGCGCCGCCCATGCCAAATCAGCCAATGGCTGAAACTCGTCCACTGAGTTCTGGGAATCAGTCGCATAAGGTCCGCCTCAATTTTTTCGGCATCCCGCTTCGTCGTCAGCTTAAACCGGTAAGCAAGTCGGGCGACATGGGTGTCGACCACAATGCCTTCTTCCATAGAAAAGGCGTTTCCAAGCACCACATTCGCGGTCTTTCGGCCGACACCGGCGAGCTTGACCAACTCGGACATGGAACGCGGAACCTCTCCACTGTAGAGTTCCAGCAGGTCCCTAGCCATAGCGCGCAGATTCTTTGCCTTATTTCTATAAAATCCTGTGGTCTTGATCTCGTTCTCCAGTTCAGTTTGTCCCGCTTCGGCGAAGTCTTTCGGGGTGCGATATTTTTGAAACAGGCTACGCGTTACAATGTTGACTCGCTTGTCGGTGCACTGCGCCGAAAGAATTGTGGCAACCAGAAGCTGAAAGGGTGTCTCAAATTCCAGTTCGCAATGCGCATTCGGATAAGCTTCTTCAAGTTTCCGAATGAGGCTTTGGACGCGGTCCTTAGTTTTCATCGGTCTTTTTTTTGGCCGGTTGACCCTGTGATTTTGCCTGTTCAGTCGAGTTGGGATCGATAAGGTCAAGATCTTTCAGCGACCGGGCGAAATACATGCATTGCTCCTCGGAGTAATATTTTTTGACATTACCAAAATATTTTTGCGCGCTCTCCTTGTTTCCTCGCTTGAGGGCGATGGCTGCCCGCGCGTAGTAGTAAGAGGGGGTTTTCCCTGGAAATTTCATGATGTCAGCCATCGTTGACGCTCGGACGGTATCTCCGGAAAGAAGCGCACAAAGGATGAGCTTGAACTGAAGCAGTTCTGACTCAGGATCAAGCTTCTGTAGTTCTTCGTAACGTTGCGCGGCTTCGGCGTATTTCCCCTGGTAGAGATTCACCTCGGCGAGGTTCAGCTTGGCCTGATAAAAGTTCGGATCAATCGCAAGCGCCGCCTCAAATTGTTCTACGGCCTGGTCGTAGCGCTTCTGCTTGGCAAATATCGCCCCGCGAAGATTCCGGATGTCGGGGCGTTTCGGATTCGCTTCTTCTGCGGCATCTGCGAGCCTCTCCGCGTCCTCCAGCTTGCCTGCGTTAAACGCCTGTAGCGCACCATTAAATGGGGCGTCGGGGCCGGGCTGGCGAGGCCAGCCGGGCTGAGCCAAAAACGCCAGGATGCCGATAAGCAGGGAAACCAAAAGCGCACGTTCGGAGCCGCTGAAACTGCCGAAACGGCTACGCCGACGATAACCGACAAACGGAGGACGCAAAATCCGGATTGGGGACAGCTCAAAAATTAGCCATCTATCACAAACACTACATTTCCCGGCCAATCGCCGCAGCCACGCGTCGAACGCGTTCAACCAAATCCTCAAAATGACTAGGGAGCAACGCTTGTTCTCCATCGCTCTTTGCTTGTTCGGGAGCATTATGAACCTCCACGATAATGGAGTCTGCACCAGCCGCAACTGCGGCAAGAGCCATCGACGGAATGAAGTCGCGGAGACCGATTCCATGCGTTGGGTCGACAACGACCGGTAGATGCGTCTCGGCCTTTAGTACAGGAACGGCGTTGAGATCCAGTGTATTGCGGGTCATAGTCTCGAAAGTGCGAATTCCGCGTTCGCAGACCAGCACATTGAAATTACCCTCGCTTACTATGTACTCGGCGCTCATTAGCAAATCCTTGATTGTGGCAGCCATCCCTCTCTTGAGCATCACAGGCAGTTTCGTGCGGCCGACTTCTCTCAAGAGCGAAAAGTTCTGCATGTTCCTGGCGCCAACTTGAAGGCAATCAGCATATTCGCAGACCAGATCCAGATCCTTGGTATCCATCACCTCGGTAATTACAGGCATCCCGGTCTCACGCCTCGCCTCGGCCAGAAACTGTAGTCCAACTTTGCCAAGGCCCTGAAAACTGTAGGGCGAAGTCCTAGGTTTGAATGCGCCGCCGCGCAATATCCTTGCGCCGGCTTTCCGCACTTCTTTTGCAATCGTAGTAACCTGCGATTCGCTTTCGACGGAGCAAGGTCCGGCCATGACAACAAACTCCTTGGCTCCAACAACTACATCTCCAATCTGAACGTGGGAATGGGTCCCGCGAAATTCATAAGAAACAAGCTTATACGGTTTAAGTACTGGAGTAACCGACTCTACACCCGGAAAGGCGCCCAACGGTTTCTCTCGGATTTTATCTTCTGGGCCGATGACGCCAATAACGACGCGCATCTCGCCGCGGCTAATCTCAGCCTTCAGGCCCCAGGAACGAATACGCGCGGCGATGTAATCGATCTGTTGCTCGGTCGCATCGGGTCGGGTGACAATAATCATTGCTAAAGAATTTGTGGTTGAATGCGTCGCTATAGTCCCAATAGCTGTCGCTGCCAGCGCATTAGCGCGCTATCCACCTCTTCCGGGTCTCGTGAAATTCGCTCGAGCGCCTGCCGCGGAGCGACGACGCCGGGGTCAAGATTCATCCCCTCTGCGATACGGTCCCTGCGATTTTTCAGGTGCTCGAAACGCTGTTCCTGCTCGCCCGTAGGACGATTTCTTAGTATTGGTATGCGAGGCGGCCATTCCGATTCCGGAAGAGCCAGCGCCTGTTGCAACGCACTGCTCAAGCGCTTGCGCCTTGAGCCCTGAACGCTTTGCGGAATTCGCACTCGCGCTTCTCCGGCAGATTTGGCGAGTTCCACCAGTTCTTCATTCCGTAAAACCTGAAAACTCGGTCGATCCGCGTTTTTCGCCTCTTCGTCGCGCCAATGCCACAGAGCTTTTAAAACTGCGAGCGATATACCCTGAAGACCCGAGCTGCCTGGAATTTTCCAAACTCGCTCCGGATCTTTCTGCCGGTCCTCAGCCGCCGCCGCTACTGCTCTAAGGCAACTTTCCTGGAACCAAACCCAACGCCCGAGCGCATACAAGCGTTCGGTCAGGCGTTCGCCCAGTTCCACAAGGTAAAGTGTATCGTTAATCGCATACTCGATCATCGGTTGCGTGAGCGGGCGCTTCGCCCAGTTCGCCTTCTGAGAGGATTTGGGAAGGTCAATCCCGAAAAACTCTTTCACCAGCGATGCAAGACCTACCTCCTTCAGACCGACCAATCGAGCCGCAATATACGTATCGAAAACTTCGCCAGGGGTGAAATTTATACCCCGCCGAAGCATGCGCAGATCATAGTCGCACCCATGGAGTATGATTTCACGCTTCGAAAGGACCGCATTAAATTTCGAAAAATCCAGCGGCTCAAGGGGGTCGATCAAGACATTCTGAGTGCCTGAGGCGATCTGAATCAAACAAAGCTTTTCGAAATAGCAGTGCAGACTGTCGCCTTCGGTATCAACGGCAATCGCATCTTCACTTTCCAAGGCCGCGCACCATCGATCGAGAACTGCATCGGTAGTAATGATCAACACGTCGGAACTACTCATGGCGCGCCACAATCATCCTCCTTCCGCGGGCATCAACCAAGCCCGCCAGGATGCTCAGATTTCTCAACCCTGAAAAAAGGTCATCCATGCACAGTCTCTTTCAGCATCAACGAAGCGCGGTCAAAAGCAGTTCCGCGTTAGTCCGCGTCGCCTTCAAGGTATTCAGAAGTACTTCCATCGCCTCGATCGCCGGCAGTTGCGCCAACTTCTTTCGTAGAAGAGTTACGCGTTGGAACTCATCCGGGTGATACAAAAGATCGTCGCGACGCGTTCCGGATTTGAGGATGTGGATTGCGGGATAGACCCGCTTCTCCACCAGAGTCCTGTCGAGGTGCAACTCCATATTCCCGGTTCCTTTGAACTCCTCGAAAATCACCTCGTCCATGCGGCTCTCTGTCTCGACCAGGGCCGTCGCCAGGATAGTGAGACTGCCTCCTTCCTCGCAGTTGCGTGCCGCACCGAAAAAACGCTTTGGCTTCAGGAGGGCCTTGGCTTCCACGCCACCAGACATGATGCGTCCCTTCCCGGGCTGAAGCGCGTTATAACCCCTCGCCAACCGCGTGATGCTGTCCAGAAGGATAACTACATCCTTTTTGAGCTCTACCAATCGCTTCGCTCTTTCACTTACGAGTTCGGCTACCTGAACATGTCGTGTCGGGCTCTCGTCAAAAGTCGAGCTGAATATCTCGCAATCCAGACATTGCCTTAGGTCTGTGACCTCTTCCGGCCGTTCATCGACGAGGAGCAGAATCAGATGAACGTCGGGGGAATTTGCGCGAATCGCGAGCGCAATATCCTTGAGCAGGATCGTCTTTCCAGTTCTCGGTGCAGCGACAATCAATCCCCGCTGCCCACGTCCCAAAGGAGCAATCAAATCAACCGCTCGAGGGCTTACGCTGCGCGTTTTGGGATTCTCAAGCAGGATGCGTTTGTCCGGGAAAAGCGCCGTAAGCTGATCGAAATGCTTCGGTTCATTCCACGTCTCCAAAGGGATTCCTTCCACGCTTATCACCTGTTCGAGCGCCACAAATTTCTCTTTTTCCTTCGGTCCACGGATGTAGCCCCTGACTTTGTTTCCGGGCCGAATTCCGTGCTTCTTAAGGATTGCGGCCGATACATACACGTCTTCGGGACAGGGCGTAAAATTGTAGCGTTCCCAGCGAAGAAATCCGTAGCTCTCATTCGTGAGTTCCAGCATCCCCTCGCCGACCAAAAGCAAACCCCGGTTCGAGTAGGCTTTGAGAAGGTCAAAAATCAGCTGGTGCCGAGTGCGCTCATGAGAAACGCGGAGATTAAACTGCCTGGCAAGTTCAAGCAAGACCGGGTGAGTAAGCCGATGCAGGCTGTCCAGTTCAAGCAGCGTACCGTTCTCAGTGAAAAATTCTGAACCGGGCAATACAGTCGGTTCAGCGGCTGGCTCCTCCATAGCGTTCAATAACCTGTTGAAATATCAGTTCTATCTGTTGCCGTGTGATCTCAGCGGGACAATCCGTCCACACGACCCAATCTGCGCGACGAATCTTTTCTTCGACATCCATCTGTGATTGGATGATGTTTTCCGCTAACTCGCGCGACAGATGCCGTTCGGACATGATTCTCTCGACTTGTGAGCCGCGGCCACAAGCAGTGACAATTATTCGGTCAAAATAGGATTCGGCACCGGTCTCGTAAAGCAGCGGTATCTCCGCAAGAAGCAGCCCATCTCCTTTGGTCCGGCTAATCCACGCCTCTCGAATCCTGGGATGGAGAATGGATTCCAAAATCTTGCGCGCAGCGGCATCGTGGAACACCAAGTCTCGTATCCGGTCTCGGGCGAGATTACCTTCGGAATCGCATACTTGAACGCCGAAAGCCGATTTAATCTCCTCTTGTACAACGAAATCGCTGTCCGTCAATCTTCTGGCTTCGAAATCTGAACTGAATAGCTCGACAGCCAATCTGGTCTTAAGCCGCTGAAATAATTGCCTAGATACCGTGGATTTGCCTGTCGCAACACCTCCTGTGATTCCAATCGCAGCCATTTCAAGATCACCGTGAAATCCATACTATTCGGGACAAGGCCGCACCTCAGACCGGCGAGATGTAAAGATCTCAAGGTCGCGTTGGGAGCAGCCTCGATTGGTGAAGCGGCCTCGCTAGGGCTTCAATTTTCTGCGAAAATAATCGATCGTCGTCCGAATACCGCTATCAAAATCAATTTTCGGCTCCCAGCCGAACAACTTCCGTGCCCGCGCGATATCAGGTTGTCGCACCTTAGGGTCATCGACGGGGAGCTCCTTAAATGTGATGCCACCAGTCGAACCAGTAATGGAGAGAATTTTTTCCGCGAACTGTCTGATCGTCATTTCCATGGGGTTGCCGATGTTTACGGGCCCATGCTGATCGCTCATGGCTAAGCGAAAAATCCCCTCAATCAAATCTGAGACATAGCAGAAGCTCCGCGTCTGGGTTCCATCCCCAAATATAGTGAGCGGCTCGTTGTTCAAAGCCTGGCTGATAAATGCCGGAACTACGCGCCCGTCCCGAAGACGCATTCTCGGTCCGTACGTGTTGAAGATTCGAACAATCTTGGTGTCCATCCCATGAAAACGGTGGTAGGCCATCGTCATCGCCTCGGCAAATCGTTTCGCTTCGTCATAGACGCCCCGCGGGCCGATCGGATTGACATTGCCCCAATAATCCTCGTTCTGAGGGTGCACAAGCGGGTCGCCGTAACATTCCGAAGTGGATGCGAGAAGAAACTTTGCACCCTTATCCTTCGCCAGTCCGAGCGAATTGTGAGTCCCCAATGCGCCGACCTTCAACGTCGGAATTGGATGTTCCAGATAGTCGATCGGACTCGCCGGGGACGCAAAATGGAACACAAATTCCACGGCGCCGGGAACAAATATGAACTCTGAAACGTTGCGCCTCATCAATCGAAAATTCGGATCGCCGGCAAGATGTTCGACGTTGTCCGAAGAACCGGTGATAAAATTGTCAATTGCGATGACTCGAAATCCCTCCTCCACCAGACGATCACACAGGTGCGAACCCAAAAATCCCGCCCCCCCGGTAACCACAGCAGTCTTACTCGACAACTTCGATTCCAACATCGGTCTGAGGTGCGGTCTCGCTAGTTATTCTTCTTTCACAGCACCGAACGTATGCCGAATATCTTCGGCTTGCGCTTGCCAAAAAGCATCTTCAGCGATGTTCGTCGCGTGATCACCGATGCGCTCCAGGGCGCGCGCGATAAAGACAATATCAAGGTAGGAGGGCACTTGCTCCGGATTTAGCCCCATTCGTTCGGCTAGCCTATCATTCAATTCGCCGTTCAGATGGTCAAGCTCTCGATCTCTGGGCTTCAGCCGTAGAGCCAACTCCGAATCACCATCGATAAACGCGCGAAGACTATCACGAAAAATGCCAAGCGCCATCCTGTAAAGAGGCTCGACGAGAAAAACTTCCTGGACCGCCGGTCTCCGATTCAGCTTTCTTGCACGCCGCGCAATAACAACCGACTGATCCGCAATTCGCTCGAGGTTAGCGCTCAGCTTCATCGTCGAGATGACTTCGCGCATATCGCACGCGACGGGATGAAATCGAATCATGATTTCGATTCCCTCCTTGTCGATCTGTTTTTCGAGCACATCGACTTCTTCATCATCGGCAATGGTGAGATTACAGAGATCGCTATCCCGTTTGAGGAGGCCCCGGATCGCGTTATCAAGTAGGCGCTCTGTCAGACTCGACATCATCAGCGCGTCATTCTTCAGACTATTAAGTGCCAAGTCGAAATTACTTCTTATGTGTTTACCGCGATCCGGCATATATTGATAATTAACTCGATTTCTCCCTAAATACTAACTACATCTTTTCCGGTACTTGAATTCCGAGTAACCCCAATCCGGTCTGCAAAAGCCGCGCGAAGATCTCGCATAGCAGCAGCCGCGTCTCGCGCGTCTTGCCTTCGGCCGTCAAAACTGGACACGATTCGTAAAACCCGTGAAATTGCGCAGCCAGCTCGTACAGGTAGGTGGCAAGGATATTCGGTTTGAACCCGTCCAGAATGGCGGGCACCACCTCGGGGAACAGCAGTATTTTCTTTGCCAGCGCGATCTCCATATCATCGCGGAGTTCAATCGATGCCGGCATGCCAAAAGGGACTTCAAGTTTCCGAAAAATGGCCCGGCTGCGAACATAGGCATTCTGCAAATAGGGCGCCGTGTTCCCCTGAAGCGACAGCAATTTATCCCATGAGAATATGTAGTCAGACATCCTGTACTGCGAAAGCTCCGCATATCTAATTGCGCCCAGGCCGACAATCCGTCCGATTGCAGTGCGCTCAATTTCGTCCAGATGAGGGTTCTTTTCCGCGACGATTTTCTCGGCGCGGCTCGCTGCCTCGCGCAGCAGATCGCGAAGCAGAATGGATTCTCCCGAGCGGGTCCTCATCAGCTTTCGATCTTCTCCGAGGATGCTGCCAAACGCGATATGCTCAAGCTCTACGCTGTATCCGAGCCGCCGGGAGAGACTGAATAGTTGTTGAAAGTGCAGATGCTGAGGAGCTCCGACGACATACCAGACAGCGTCAGGGTGCCAATGCTGCATCCGATATTCGAGTGTCGCCGCGTCGGTCGCCGCATACCCAAATCCCCCATCTGATTTCTGAATAATAAACGGATCTTGAGAAAGATTCCGATCCCAATAAACGATTGCTCCTTCGCTGAGCTCTACAACACCACGATCGAGCAACTTGCGAACCACGCCGGGTAACTCCGCGTTGTAGAAGCTTTCACCCAATTGGTAGTCGAACCGAATTTCCAAAAGATCGTAAATCTTCCCAAATTCGTTGCGCGAAAGATCAACGCAGCGCTGCCAAATACTTTCATTCTCCCGATCCCCCTGCTGAAGTTTGACTAGTTCAGTCCTGCACTCTTCCAACACTTCAGCATCTTCTCTGGCAAGTCTGTCGGCTTCCCTGTAAATCCGAACCAGCTCGGCGACCGGATCAATCTCGAGCTTCTCTGGACTCAGAAGATGCTTCCATCCGTAAATGACTTTCCCAAACTGTGTACCCCAGTCGCCCAGATGATTGTCAGTAATGACACGATGTCCTAGATAACGTGCCACCCTCGCCAAGACATCTCCAAGGATTGTCGACCGTATGTGTCCAACGTGCATCGGCTTCGCGATATTTGGCGAACTGAAATCGATCACTATCGTTCGCTTGCGCTCTACCCGCTCGACACCCAAACGCTCATCAAGAGCCAAACGAAGGAGATGTTCCGAAAGAAATTCGGCGGCAATTCTAAAATTGATAAAGCCGGGGCCCGCGGTTTCGGCTAAAAATTCCGAACGATGAACAGACAGTGCTTCTACAATGCGAATTGCAAGATTTCGCGGGTTCTCGCCTAGTTTTCTCCCAAGGACCATCGCGGCATTAGACTGATAGTCGCCAAATCGCGCATCCGCTGTAGGAGCCAATTGGGGAACTTCCTCGGAGAAAACCCCTACCCTTTGCAGAGCATTTCGCAGCCGCTCCTGCAGAATCTCGGAGACAGTTGCCATCGCTCAACTGGCTTGAGCACGCGGCGATTTATTGTCGAATATGGCAAGAATCTCGTCCGACGACCCTGCTTTCGCGAGTTGTTCTCGAACGCTCTTGTCGTTCAGAAATTTCGCTATAGCAGCCAGTGTCCTGAGGTGAACCTGGAATTGATCTTTGGGCACAACAAAAAGCACAATGAATCTGACCGGCGAGTTGTCCAACGAATCAAATTCGATGCCGGTGGAGGATCTTCCAAAAGCAGCTACCACGTCGCTAACGCAATTCGACGACGCATGCGGAATGGCAATGCCAAAGCCAATTCCGGTGCTCATCGTTTCCTCGCGCTGGCGAAGGGCAGCAAGAATCGAATCTCTGTCAGAGACCCGTACCCGGCCTTTTTTCACCAGGAGGTCGATCAGTTCCACGATCGCCGCCCACCGTTCGGTGGCTATCATCTCGGGGATGATTTGATCTACAGATAAAAGCGAGCCCAATGTCATAGCTCTCGATCGAGATGCGGCACCTTAGCAACTCACCGCCCTTTGACAAGAGTCTTTCACTTCAAAGACGCAAACGCTATTTTCGGGGCGGAACACCAATGCTGCCGTTCGATTTACATTTTAAAAAATCGGTCGTTAATCAACAATCCTCTAAACCAGTGAGTCTATTGCATGAAGATTTTAATGGCAACCAGTGAGTTCTCTCCTCTCGCTTCCACCGGCAATCTGGGAGATCAAGTCGGCGTTCTTGCCGCCGAATTGAAGCGCTTCGGTCATGACGTCCAAGTAGTCATGCCACTGTATCGGACCGTACGCGAAAGCAAACAGGATATTCGGCCGACCGGCATCGAGTTCCAGGTGAATCTCGGGGGCAAACGCACCATCGCCGACATCCTGCAAACAACCAACTCGGACGGGGTAGAAGTATTCTTGGTCCGCCGCGACGAATACTTTGATCGCAGCGGCATCTACGGCAGCGATGGCAGAGCGTATGACGACAATGCTGAACGGTTCATCTTCTTGTCAAAAGTCGTCGTTGAACTCGCTCAGAGACTCGCTCCCTCCCCTGAGATCATCCATTGCCACGACTGGACAGTTGCTCTGGTCCCAGTGTTTGTGCGCGACCGGCAATTGCCGTTCCGTACTGCCCTCACGATTCACAACCTGGAACATCAAGGCTCATTCTGGAGTTTTGATTTTGCACTGACCAATTTGCCCGGCTCCTACTTCGGTCCGAATGGAGTCGAGTTTTATGGACGGCTTAACTTTCTCAAAGGCGGTATCTTGCACGCGGACGCAGTTACGTTGCCGGGAGAGACGGCTCTTTTCGAGGCATTCACTCTCCAACACAGTTTTGGTCTCGATGCGGTTCTACGGGAAAATCACTATAAGACGTTTGGAATTCCGCACGGGCTTGACTACGCTGAGACGAATCCTTCGCTCGAAGCGCTGATTGGAAAGCACTGGAAATCTGACGATGGGAAGCCGAGCTGTAGAGAGGCGGTCCTCGAAGAACTTGGCCTCGATAAGAATGTGAATGGCGCTGTGTATGCTCTGCCGATCGAGCCACAGGACGATGGGGCATTTGCCGCCGTTAAAGCCTTCATTGATTTGATTCTTACCGCTAACGCCCGCCTTATCGTCGCCGGAAAAGCTCCTGAAGCTGATCTCGCGGACGTGATTCTGGCAGAACGAAAATATCCGACCCGCTTTTCCTACCTGCCGGACGCTGACGCGAGAATCCGGAAACTTGTACTGGCCGGGGCGGATGCAGTGCTGCTCCCCTCATCGCTTGGATTTCGTGCGATCACAGCCCTCACGGCCATGCGATATGCAACCTTGCCGGTCGTGAAATTCCGCGGAGGGGTCAACCAGGTTGTTTCCGATTACGATCCAGCTACCGATTCAGGCAATGGATTCATCTACTCCGAGCATTCTCCCAGGGCATTGCCAGATTCCATACGCCGGGTGAACGAGCTTTATCAGCGGTCCGATCTTTGGTCACAACTCGCGGCACGCGCGCAGAAAATCGACATGTCTTGGCATGAATCGTCGGCCGCATTCACGAAGCTCTACGCTAATTTGTTGCGCCACCGAACCCCTGGTTCGGCATGAATCGAAACGAAGGGAAACTGCTTCTCAGAGCCTGCGCCTTGTTTCTCGATCTTCGGCCATCGGTTGAGGGTTAAGAGGACGCGAGGTGCCGGTATCGTTGTTCCGCGATGTTGCCGCAAATCATCACAGCTATTCCTGGGCAGCGTTCGCTCGCACTCGCCGCAACGCTATCCAGGTACGAAAATTGGAATGTAACCTTCCTTGCTCCCGATTTCCCAGTTTTTTGGGAGCGGGCGTCGGGAACCAACGTCTGGGATGTGGACGGCAACCGCTTTCTCGATCTCACGGCCGGTTTTGCGGTTGCCTCTCACGGTCACACTCATCCTGCCGTACAATCAGCGATTGCCCTTCAGTCGGGCAGACTCATGCACGCGATGGGAGACGTTCATCCCACCGCGAGCAAGGTCCTCGTATGCCAGAAACTGAGTGAGATAACGTTCGAGAGATGGGGACTTGGCAGGGGAAAAACAACGCTGTGTAATTCGGGGTTTGAGGCCGTTGAGGTTGCGATCAAGACCTCCCTCCTGCATAGCGGGAAACCAGGGGTAATCGCGTTCACCGGAGGCTATCATGGGCTGGGCTACGGCACTCTTGAATTGATGGGAATTCCATGGTTGCGCGAGCCGTTTCAGCAGCATCTTCGCGACTTTACGAGCTGGATACCTTACCCCTACTGTTTTCGGTGCCCGTTCGGAAGAACCGAGGGGCACCGTCTGCATGGCTCTCGTTTCCCGAACTGCGCGAGTTCATGCCTCGAATCGATCGAAGATCAAATCGTACAAACGATCCGCCAGCGGCCGATCGGATGCATGGTCGTGGAACCATGCCAAGGACGCGGCGGCGAAGTTATTCCTCCGCTCGATTTTCTTCGCGTGCTCCGCAAGCTGTGCGACACGTACAAAATCCTCCTGGTGTTCGACGAAATCTACACGGGGTTCAATCGTACCGGCACCTTATTTGCCAGCGACCAGTTCAACGTCTTTCCCGATATCATCTGCCTGGGCAAAGGACTCACGACCGGGTACCCGCTGTCTGCATGCGTCGGCCGAGTGGAAGTGATGGATTCGTGGCCCAAATCCCGAGGTGAAGCTTTGCACACCACAACTTTTTTGGGCAATCCAGTCGGGTGCGCCGCAGCGCTCGCATCAATCGATCTCCACCTTGACCCGGCAATCGGTCCGCGCGTCCGTTTCCTGGGAGATCGGTTGCGCAAGGGCCTTCAGCAAGGAATCCCTTCTTTCAAGGGGAATGTGCGTGGTCTCGGACTCATGACCGGATTGGAAATCGTTGACGAAGATGGCGCGCCAAATACACAACTCGCCGCAAGAATGGTACGGCTTGCGTTAAAAGATGGAATTATTCTGCTGGGTGGAGGTCCTCAGGGCAACGTTTTGACATTCACTCCCCCGTTCTGCATCGAACCGGAAGAGATTGATTTCGCCTGCAGAAAGATTCAGGGATATTTTCGTTTGGGATCGGTTTCGTAATCCAGGACCAGTGATTGCTGCGTGTTCGGCTTGATCGTCTCCTCGACAAATTTAATGTAGACGGGATCCTCTTTGAACATGGCCATGCGTTCTTTGGAATCGAATTCAACCGCTAAAAAAAGCGGCCATTCATTGTCTCTGTCGATGCGCCTCCCGCATCGCACGTTCATCGCAACCGAAATCTTTAGAAGCTGCATTCGCGTTTGGATCAAGATTTGCTCGATCTGCTCCGCAGTGAGCTCCGGCCTAAGCTTGTACAGTACGATGTGATGAATCATGTACGCGTCCTCTTCTAAAAAGTCGTCATTCAGTACGCAAGGATTATCGACAAGATGCTCGTCTGGCGAAAATTGAGCAGCGAAAAATGGGCCGATTCGTGGCAGGAAAGATTAGCGTTTCTCGGTCCCGAACGAGTGGTGGTTACCCAAATATCGAAGACGCGCCGGATTCGATTGGAAATTTTTGATATCACACTTGACGAATCTGTAACCCTTCAGAAGTGTCTGGGCGGTGAGGTTCTAGACCTCAACTACTCAAGCGCGGATTGGGCCCGGCAATTCATCCTCAGAAAACCAATATCGATTCGCGGTCGTTTGCACATTGTAAATCTGGAACCTAGTTCCGGCGCCCCGGAACCACACACGATCTATATTCCGGCGAATCTAGCTTTCGGCACAGGGGAACACCCCACTACGGCCGGATGCCTAAGATTGCTGGTCGACATCGCGCCCAAATCCGGCGATTGGACTTTTCTCGATGCCGGCACCGGAACAGGGATTCTTGCGATAGCCGCCTGCAAGCTTGGAGCATCCGAGGTTCTGGCGTTCGACGTCGATCCTACGGCTGTCCGCATCGCCAGGCACAACAGATCCAAAAACCGTGTAAACGGACTTCGCGTGGTTCGAGCCGATGTTCTCAAGCATCGTGTCGAAGAGCCTTTTGACATTGTCGCCGCGAACCTGTACGGCGAACTGTTCTGCTCAGCCGCAGCCAACCTCTGGCAGGCGATCAAGCCGGCCGGCAGCATCATCGTATCGGGTGTGATGCGGGACCAGGTTGAACCGGTTATCGACGTGATCGGGCGAATGAGGGGGCAAATTAACTGCATGCGCATTCGGGGAAAATGGGTAACGCTCCTGGCTAGGAAGGGGCAAAAACTTCTTTGAAAATCCTTGGTTGAAAAGACAGGAAGGGCCATGTAGTCCTGAAACAGGTCTTTTATGCAACTTTCCTCTAGAGCTACCAGCCTAACTCCGTCCCTCACCCTTTCGATCGACAGCAAGGCCAAAGCGATGAAATCCGAAGGGATCGATGTTTGCAGCTTCGGAGCAGGTGAGCCGGACTTCGATACTCCCGAACACATTAAGGCCGCCGCAATCGCATCTCTTGAAGCGGGCTTTACCAAGTACACGCCTAGTTCCGGTATCCCCGAACTGCGCCAGGCGATTGCTGAGAAATTTTTGGCTGACAATGGAATGGACTATAAGCCTTCGCAAATCATCGTAAGCGACGGGGCAAAGCATTCCTGTTACAACGCGATTCTTGCGACTTGCCAGCCCGGCGATGAAGTCATCATTCCGGCTCCTTATTGGCTGAGCTATCCGGAAATGGTTCGGCTAGCCGGCGCTGACCCAGTGTTTGTTCAAACGAGCGAGGAAAGTGGCTGGAAACTAACGGCGGAACAATTCGAAAACGCAATGACGCCACGCACCAAGATGATCATCCTCAACAGTCCGGGTAATCCGACCGGAGCCGTTTACTCGAAGAAGGAACTTCAAGCACTGGCAGAGGTCGCTGCAGAAGAGGAGATATTGATCCTTTCAGATGAGATCTACGAAAAGCTCGTATACGATGGCGCAGAACATTTCAGCGTCGCGTCGCTGGGCCGGGAGTACTACGACCTGAGCATCACGGTGAACGGATTCAGCAAATCGTACGCGATGACAGGTTGGCGCCTTGGTTATCTGGCCGCTCCCGAGTCGATTGCCAAGGCAATCGACTCAATCCAGAGTCATAGCACCTCAAACGCGTGTTCCTTCGCACAGAAGGGGGCGGTCGCCGCTCTTAAAGGGGACCAACAACCTGTGATCGATATGAGAGATGAATTTAATCTCCGCCGCGAGTATATGCTGGATCGCTTCGCCAAGATGGAACATGTCAGCGTCGTCCGCCCGCAGGGTGCGTTTTATGTTCTCGTCAACGTCAGTAAGCTCGGACTCACATCTCAGAATTTCGCGGACCGCCTCCTGAGCAAGGCGAACGTAGCGGTCGTTCCCGGCATCGCGTTTGGCGATGATCGAACTGTTCGTTTCAGCTACGCCACTAGTCTGGATGTGATCAAGAAAGGGATGGATCGCTTCGAGGAATTTTGTCGCACCATTTGAGTGGAGGAATTTCACCACAGAGGCACAGAGTACTCAAAGAATTTCAATACTTAAATACTTGGGTTTCGATTGGCTGCTCCGCACCCTCGAGCGACTTGATAACTTTTCCCAGGCAACCATTTTGGGGAAGAAGCGCCGGACCGATTCATGAGCCTTGAGCAATGGGCCCAAAGCCCTTCTGGCATCGGTTGAATCTTCGTGCTCTCTGCGTCTCTGTGGTAATATCTTCCTATCCGTGTCCTCTCTCCCCGTCTCCCGTGTCCACTCCCACATGGCTGCTGCCCAAAAATATCTCTCGGTTTACGCGGTTCTGTTACGCAACTCGCTCATTCGGGAGATGAGTTTCAAGCTGAATTTTCTTCTGTGGATGGTCGTCGAATCTCTTTGGTTCGTCGGTCAGCTCGTTTTTATAGAAGTGATATTCAGTAAGGTGGAGAGGATCGGCGATTGGACGAAATGGCAAATGGTGCTGCTTGTTGGAACGCACCAGATAGTCAGTCAATTTTTCCAAGCTTTTTTTTACACCAATCTCGTGAACCTGCCCGAACTCGTCCGAACCGGTAAATTTGACTTTGTCTTGCTGCAACCTGTGGACGGCCAATTCATCACTTCACTGCGTCAGTTCGGTTTGGACAGCATCGTGAACGCGCTGGTTGGAATCGCAATTGTGAGCTACTCGCTTTATCGGCTGCACGTCGTGCCCGGTATCGGCCAAGTCCTGCTTTATCTCGTTACAATACTGCTTGGTGTTACGATCCACTACGCCATAATGTTCGGCCTGGCCGTAATGAGCTTTTGGATTGTTCGTGCGCAAGGGCTGATTTGGGGCTATTACAGCGTCATGAATCTCGCCCGGTATCCCGATGTGGTCTTTAAGGGAACCGTTAAATTCGTATTCAGCTGGCTAATTCCCGTCATAGTCGTGACAAACGTTCCGGCGCGTGTTTTGATGAATGCTTCGACCACTCCATGGCTGCTGATTGGCCACCTTATACTCGCTTCGGCGTCGATGTTACTTTGCTCCAGAATCCTCTGGAGAATCGCCCTGAACCGGTACTCCAGCGCAAGTTCCTGATGCACCTATCTTTCCTCTTGCGTAGCAAAACAATTGCCAGTATACATTCGCCTCCTTGTTGGGGGCGATTTGGTGAGCAACCAGCGTTGTCTGTCGAACCTATGGCGAAATCAAAAGCACAAAAGAAGGACATGACGTCCGATAATGGGCAAGTGGAACCTGACGAAGTACAGCAAGAACAGGTAGACTCCAGCCTCGAAGAGGGCGACGAGAATCTTCCGCATTTCCTGCGTAAACAGAAAAGCAAGCTGTTGCAGCTCCGCGACAGCCTCCTCGATTCGATGATGGGCGTGTCGCGGGACACGCTCCGTTCGCGAGCCGAGGGGAGCGAGGCGTCCGCTTTTGGCATGCATCAAGCCGACGCAGGGAGCGATGCCTACGATCGCGATTTCGCTCTTAGTCTGCTTTCGCAGGAGCAAGATGCGCTGTACGAGATCGAAGAAGCGCTCAAACGCGTCGACGCCGGTACCTATGGAATTTGCGAGATGTCTGGCAAACAGATCCCACACGCCCGGTTGGAGGCGATCCCTTTCGCTCGCTTTACTGTCGAATGCCAGACTCAGATCGAGAAGCAAAAGAAGGCGACGCGCATCAGGCAGCCAGTAACCTCCTTATTCGGTCTGACTGAGGATGAGGGTGGCGAAACCGAAGAAGAAGACACGATCACCGATTCGAAAGACTAGTTGTTATGCCAAGGGACATCATCATTCTGGAGTGCACTGAAGCAAAAGCCGAGGGCAAACCGGTTTCGCGTTATGTCAGCACACGGAACAAGAAGAGCCCGAATACACCTGGACGCTTGGAAAAAAAGAAATACAACCCTTTCCTGCGTCGCCACACTTTGCACCGAGAAGTGAAGTAGTCCCCATGGAACCGAAAAACGCCAAACGCAGGTCCAATTTTCGCCGCGCAAATCGAATCATGCCACGTCGCAGGATTGATATCGCGACCGAAGCAATCGATTATAAGAATCCGGACCTTCTGAAAAAATTTGTTACGGAGAGCGGCAAGATTCTTCCACGGCGGGTGACTGGGATGCCTGCTCACCTTCATCGCAAAATTACCCGCCAGATCAAACGAGCGCGCTCCGTCCTCTTGATGAAATAGGGTTGTCAGCGACGCATCTTCGACCTCAAAAGTCGACTCTATCCTTGCGAATGCCGATTTTCCGGCTAGATTCCACCTCCCGCTGGTGCGAAGGCGACAAGTGGCGCCGGGCCGGTCAGACTTAACCTGAGGCAACCGTGGTTTGTTGATGTTTGTGAATGATATGACAGAGATGCAGGAGCTAATCGCGAAGTCCCTGCGCGATTTCAAAGAAGGCAGCATCGT
>DASZHC010000044.1:0-17467 GCA_035938215.1 Chthoniobacterales bacterium | reverse complement strand
TCCGCATTTGCACGCCGCGGCACGGCGCATGACCGAGTCTGCGCGGGCAGTCGAGAAGAATCCTGCTCAATGGAAGGAGCGCGTTATTACACAGATGGCGCGCGAACTCCTGCTCGCACAATCAAGTGATTGGGCGTTTCTGATGAAAACCGGAACCGCACGCGACTATGCCGGAAAGAGGTCCAAGGATCACATCCTGCGATTTACACGCCTCTACGATCAATTGAAGGGGGGTACGGTTGATGACGAATTCTTGGGAAATTGTGAATGGAGAGACAACATTTTCCCGGATCTCAATTGGAAAGTCTATGTCTGATTGTTTGCGTTGGGGGCCTTTTTCCATCTTTATGGTTATGTTTTTGTTGGCCCTCCCGCTGCATTCCCAAGATGAAGAAGCGAGCAACAACCAACTGATCTTTGTACCTCCGCCTGTTGAGGGGGTAATAAGTCTTGGAGTCTACGACAGCAGAGGAAAACTCGTGCGGATCCTTAAAAAGGGAGCAGGCATCGATAGTTTCAAATCGGGCTTTAACGGACTTCTCATCGATTGGGATAGGAATGACCAGCAGGGGAGACCCGTTCCAAACGGCAAGTACTTCGCAAGAGGTGTTTTGATCGGCGACGTCAAAATCTCGGGTGTAGCCTTTCACTTAAATGATTGGGTTGGTGACCCAAATACCCCGAGGCCGCACAAGATTCTTTCGGCGGCATTGATTGCCGGCTCGTCTCTCGCCACCCTGTGCGAAACCCCGGAGCAAGATTATGTGGTCGTCGAAAGCGGCGATCGGCGTACGAAAAGTGTGCCGCTCGGCTTCAAATCGGAAAACATCAAAGCGACCGGCGCGAATCTGCTCGTCTTTGACAGCAGTCAACTCGCTCTGGTCGCACCGGATGCTGGCACCCAGACTGCTCCCCAAGGGTTTTCGGAGATTCGGGATGCCGATGCTTTCGGCGACCGAATCCTCGTACTTAGTGGCAATCAGATTCAGTACGAGATCGCCGGAAGCGTGCGGGATGTTCGGGCACCAGCAGACAACCTGTTTCGATGTGCTGTGCTTGGCTCCTCAATCGTAGTCGCAACAAAGGAGTCCCGAGTTTTCAAGCTCGACGGCGGCCAGGAATTCATCCCTGTCGGTCCAGGTGAATCCGGGGAACTCCTGGATGTAAGCGCAGGAACAGGTGACACGGTTTGGCTGCTGATGAAGACAGACTCGGCTTCGCTGCTCAAGCAGATCGACATCAACGGGCAGAATCTGCGAGAAATCGAACTCCCTCCGGAATTGAAAACTGTAAGCCGGATCGCAGCGTCGCGAGATCAAGACGCGTTGCTGCTCATCTCTGAAGCCGGCGATACTCAGCGGATAATCGGTGTGCGTTTTCAGAGCACCGAGCAAAAAAAATCTATCTGGGAAAAATGGCTTGATCGCGCTTTGACCACCTTTCGATTCTTCGATTTGAAAGATGGAAAAGTGATTCCTGCGGACGGCAGAAATGACTCTCCTCCCGTCTTGATCAGGCCGGCAAACAACCCGATGGAAAACACCCGTCAGCCAAATTTCCAATTGGTAATTTCTGCCGATGCGGATGGCGTGTGGGCCACGAGCGTTGACGGTCTCCCCTTGTTTCTAGTCAGTAAAACCAGGAATATGAAGCAGGTTCGATGGATACCTGACGGTGCCAACGGCATGCGCGTCTATGTCTCTGACGGGGTCGTGGTTGAGGAATACCACCTTAGCAGTCTCGATAATCTGTTTCGTTTTGATGCGGGCGCATTTGATTAGTGTCCTGTCCGCGAAATAACATGCCTCTCGCCTCCGAATGAACATTGTTTATTTTGATCTGGAAACACAACGCACGGCGAATGATGTAGGGGGCTGGGATAAGAAAAGAGACATGGGGATGTCCCTTGGGGTTACCTATAGTTCCCATCTCAACGAATACCGCATCTATTCAGAGAAACGCGTGAACGACTTGATCTGCCAATTGCTTCGCGCCGACCTTGTGGTGGGCTTCAATGTCGTAAACTTCGACTACCAGGTATTAATGGGCTACACGATCCTGGATCTTCCGCACCAATTGCGAACGCTCGATCTGCTGGTTGAGGTCGAACAAGCGGTGGGTGTCAAACCTAGGCTGGAGAACATTGCTCAGGCGACTCTTGGCTTCGGAAAATCCGGAGGTGGCATCGACGCGATCAAGTGGTGGCGGGATAAGAGGGTTATCGAAATAGCCGAGTACTGTTGCTTCGACGTTAAGGTCACCAGACTCGTTCATGAACATGGCTCGCACTTTCGAGAGCTTTTCTATGCCGACAAGTTCAAGCGCAGACAGCGAATTGACGTGAAGTGGTAAAAGGCGCTTCGACGTGCAATTGGCCGAGATGCACCTTTTTCCTCACCTTGCATTTCCACCTCTGACACCGACACTGACCGGAGATGATCCTTCCGCTGCGCTCAACTCGAGAGGTCTGGATGTTTGATTGGTTCGATCTCGATGTGCCGATCCAGTTTGGATCGATGTTCATTTTGCCGACCTGCCTCTATGTAGTGCACCGGGATACGCACTTGCTGCTCGGCCACGAATTTGCCAGAGAACTCGATCAGCGGCGTGTTGAAGTTTTCCTTCATCGCATTTTTCAGGAGAGAGGATCTCCCGACGAGCTTTTGGTGCCGGACATGGATGAGTGGGATGAAATTGTTTGGCAAGGTTTGTCTCGTGAATATCAATGTCAGATAAATCTCGTAGATGTTGAGCCGACGGAAGAGGAGTCAAGAGAAGAGGAAAACATCGAGTCCCAGCTTAGCAATCTGATCGCTGGATCAGCGGAAAATCTCCTGGCCACGCAGGGCGAAACGTTTGTTGCTCAGGGGCTTGTTAAGGCCGTTCACCATACGCGATCCCGCGAGAAACGGCGCGCGCTCCTGACAAAGGCTCTGGAGCTTTCCGGGAATCTCCCGGAGGCGTTGGTTGAGTTGGCTGATCTCGACTTGCAGGAAGGAAATATAGATGACGCAGCGGCAGGCTTTGCGAAAGCGGCTGAGGCAGCCGCTCCCTTACATGTGGAGGGCCAGCCAAGCTACTACCTGAAGGCGCAGCATGGTCGCTTACTGGCTGATTGGCAGAAGGGAGACTTAAGCGAAGCGATTGCAATCGGAGAAGAACTCCTTTTCGCCGATCCTCGTGATCATTCAGGAGTCCGCTTTATCGTGCCCCTTTTACAGCTCTTGATGAGCCAATTCGAGGCCGCTAACGAGTTCTTTACCTGGTATCGCCAATCGTATACGGACGACCTGGAGGATCCCGGATTTCTCTTTGGATGGGCATTCACGCTGTTTGAGTTCGATGAGGAGGCAAATTCTATTGTGACCTACAAACGTGGAATGTTGCAAAATTTATACATCGCTCCCCTCCTTTTGGACCTGCCCGAACCGTCGCCAGATCTCTGGCAATACAATGAACGGGGCCATTTCCATTACGCTACTGAATTCGTAGACTCTTTTGGCCTGATTTGGGAACGCGACGCCGCTGCGACCCGATTTTTGCGTGAATTGTACATTGGGATGCAGTCGCAGTTGGACGAATTGATTGAAGTCAGACGCCAGATGGCTGAACTCCAGGATAACCGCTATGAACCCAATCACAGGCAAATTTGGGATAAGTTAATTGCTGAAGAGCAGCGGCGAATCGCGCAATGGTCGCTTAGAACGCCCTGACGGGTGCCTCGCGGATGCGACCCCTGCTCAGCCCCATCTTTATCCCCGTAAACAGTATACTGCCGAGAATACGCATTCGTGCTACATCTTGGAATGGCTCGCTATTTAACCGGTTTCCAGCCAACCGGTATATTACATATCGGAAACTATTTCGGAGCCTTGTGCCCTGCCATCGAGATGCAGGACAAGGGCGAGGCATTTTATTTCATTGCCGACTACCACGCGCTCACCACGGTTCATGATCCCGGGATGCTAAGGGAGCACATACGCGGAGTTGCGATCGATTCGCTGGCCTGCGGCCTCGATCCTCAGAAAGCCTGCTTCTTTCGACAATCTGATGTCCCTATCGTCACTGAATTGGCCTGGATTCTCAGCAATGTGACTTCTATGGGGCTCCTTGAGCGGAGCCATTCCTACAAAGACAAACTGGCCCGCGGCATCTCCTCGAGTCATGCGCTTTTCGCCTACCCGACGCTTATGGCCGCAGATATCTTGTTGTATGAGAGCGACATTGTTCCGGTCGGTAAAGATCAGAAGCAGCACCTCGAAATCACACGAGATATCGCAGCCAAATTCAACGAACGTTACGGCCCTGTCTTCAAATTGCCCGAGCCCAGCATCCGCGATGAGGTCGCTATGATCGTCGGCCTTGATGGTCAGAAAATGAGCAAAAGCTATGGAAATACAATCGAACTCTTCCTGGAAGAAAGGACCTTGCGTAAAAAAATAATGAGTATTGTTACAGACTCAACCCCGCTTGAAGCACCAAAGGATCCCGCAAATTCGACGATCGTTTCTCTTTACCGGCTTTTCGCAACACCGGAAAAGCTCGCGGCCATGGAAGAAGATTTCAGAGCCGGCGGTTTTGGTTACGGCGATTTTAAAAAAAGGCTATTCGA
Source organism: Chthoniobacterales bacterium (assembly GCA_035938215.1). GTDB lineage: Bacteria > Verrucomicrobiota > Verrucomicrobiia > Chthoniobacterales > JAFAMB01 > DASZHC01. Next base: position 12,855 of record DASZHC010000044.1, on the reverse strand, counting down.
AATCATCTGGGAGAGGTTCGCTCCCATGAGAAGGCGCCGGGAGGAACTCCTGGCGAATCCTGAACACGTCGATGAGATCCTTGCCGCAGGAGCAGGGCGAGCGCGCAAAGTAGCTGAACAGACTATTTCCAGGGTGCGGAGCGCCGTCGGAATCGGCTCGCCGGCAAGCTGGAATGATTTTTAAAAACTTTGGTTTTTTTTGCGAAAATCGCATCGAATTAGTAAGGTTAAACGAATAACTGTCGGGGAAGGTAAACTACGGCTCGAGGAAGCCGGCGAATCAACGACTCGGGGACGAATTAGCCGCGCAGGCATGGCATATGATAAACTCTAATATACCACACAGGACCGACGACCCTCTCGCGTCCGAAAAAATTCAGGTCGAACGGAAGATTTTTTTTCTCGATCTCAAAGAAAACCAGCGAGGCCGGTTTCTGAAGATCACTGAAGATGTCAGCGGGCGGAGGGACACGATCATGCTTCCGGCAAGCGCGTTTCAGGAGTTTGCTGAGGCGTTGACTCGCATCCTTGAGATCGAACAACGCCTGTAGCCAAAAGGCTGGTCTCTTCGCCATCCAACGACAAATTATATCCAACGTTTGCAGAGCACACGTGTGTAACTCAAAGCCCAGGGGCAGCCTCCCCCGGGGCTTTTTGTCTTTAGCCTGGAAATCTCACGAGCCAGAGCGCTCGGTAGAGACGGTACACTAGGTTGATCTTTCCCAATCATTCTGTAATCTGGCAACGCCCATGCCCAAAAACTCCGATCTTCATAAGATCCTCCTAATTGGTTCCGGGCCAATCGTTATCGGCCAGGGTTGCGAATTCGACTACTCAGGTGTTCAGGCCTGTAAAGCGTTAAAGGAAGAGGGTTACGAAGTCGTGCTCGTAAACTCAAATCCCGCAACGATCATGACAGACCCCGAGTTCGCCGCACGGACCTATATTGAACCGATCTCGGCCGACATCATTGAAAAGATCATCGAACGCGAAAAACCGGATGCGCTTTTGCCTACGTTGGGCGGGCAGACGGCACTGAACGTGGCGATGGATCTTTACCGAGCCGATATTCTGGAGAGGCACGGCGTAAGGCTAATTGGGGCGAACGCAGGGGCCATTTCGAAAGGCGAGGACCGGCAACTGTTTAAGGAGGCAATGGAACGCATCGGCCTTGATGTTCCGAGATCAGGGACCGCTCATAGCATTTCTGAAGCAAGGCATATCGCCGCGGATATCGGAGCGTTTCCTCTCATCATCCGCCCTGCCTTCACTTTAGGAGGCGCTGGAAGCGGCATCGCCTACAATCGACAAGAGTTCGACGAGATCGTTCATCGAGGCTTGGATCAGTCGCCGGTGAGCGAAGTGCTGATCGAAGAGTCACTCCTGGGATGGAAGGAATTCGAGATGGAAGTGATGCGTGACCGCGCCGACAACTGCGTCGTCATTTGCTCGATTGAAAACTTTGATCCGATGGGCATCCACACAGGCGACTCTATAACTGTGGCCCCAGCGCAGACGCTTTCAGATCGCGAATACCAGATTATGCGCGACGCCTCGTTTGCGGTTATCCGGGAGATCGGCGTCGAGACCGGCGGGTCTAATATACAGTTTGCAGTGAATCCCGGCAACGGCAGGATGGTTGTGATCGAAATGAATCCGAGAGTTTCCCGCTCATCGGCTCTCGCATCGAAAGCGACCGGCTTTCCTATCGCCAAGATCGCCGCGAAGCTCGCCGTCGGATATACCCTGGATGAAATCCGCAACGACATAACTCGCGAAACGCCGGCAAGCTTTGAGCCGGTCATCGACTATTGCGTAGTCAAAGTACCCCGTTTCACTTTCGAAAAATTTCCTCAAGCCGATCCGATTCTTACCACTCAAATGAAAAGCGTCGGCGAGGCAATGGCCATCGGGCGGACCTTCAAAGAATCGCTCCAGAAAGCGCTCCGATCTCTGGAGATCGGGCGCTTCGGGTTGGGGGCCGATGCCAAGGACCGCGAACCGCGCACAGCCGGTGGCGCATGGGACATTGAAGAAATCCATCGAAAGCTGTTAAATGCATCTTGGGATAGGGTCTTTTATTTGCGCTACGCTCTGCTGGCCGGGATTTCGGTGGAAAGAATTCGGGAGCTTACGGGGATCGATCGCTGGTTTCTGGAAAATATACGGCAAATCGTTAATGAGGAAGAGAATGTTGCAAAGGGGGCTTTCAGTCTCCGGCGAATAAAACAGCTCGGATTCTCTGATCGACAAATTGCCCATCTCACGAACTCCACCGAAGGCGATGTGCGCGCGCAGAGAATTCGGGAGGGCGTCATTCCAACCTATCGTCTGGTCGATACATGTGCCGCCGAGTTCGAAGCCTACACTCCCTATTACTATTCTACTTATGGCGAGGAAGACGAGACACGAGGAGGCGGCCGCAAGAAAATTATGATCCTCGGCGGCGGTCCGAATCGAATTGGTCAGGGTATCGAGTTTGATTACTGCTGCGTTCATGCCTCCTTCGCGTTGAGAGAGGAAGGGTTTGAAACCATCATGGTTAACTCGAACCCGGAAACAGTTTCGACCGACTACGACACGAGCGATAAACTTTACTTCGAACCACTGACCCTCGAAGACGTTCTTAATATCTACCAACAGGAAAAATGTTGGGCCGCAATCGTGCAGTTCGGTGGTCAGACTCCGCTGAACCTTGCAAATGCTCTCCAGGCCAATGGCGTCCGGATCATTGGAACTCAACCACGGAGCATTGAAATGGCCGAAGACCGGAAACATTTCTCCGCACTGCTTAGCCGGCTGGGACTGAACCAACCTCCGAGCGGAACCGCTACAAACGAACAGGAGGCGGTTAAGGTGGCGACGGCAATTGGCTACCCTGTCCTGGTTCGCCCTTCGTTCGTGCTCGGGGGACGCGCAATGGAAATCGTTTATCAGGAAGAGGACCTACGGCGATACATTCGAACCGCTGTTGAGGCGAGCCCCGAACGGCCGGTTTTGGTAGATCGTTTTCTGGAAGACGCTATAGAAGTCGATGTCGATTGCATCTCCGATGGTGAGGTCTCAGTCATCGGAGGAATCATGCAGCATATCGAGCAGGCGGGTATCCATAGCGGAGACAGCGCTTGCGTTATACCTGCCTTTGCGTTGTCTGAGAAAGTCTTGGGCATACTTCAATCGGCGACAAAATCTATGGCGCGCGAGCTTGAAGTCCGGGGTTTGATGAATGTGCAGTTCGCGATCAAGGAAGAAGAAGTCTACGTGCTGGAGGTCAATCCTAGAGCTTCGCGAACGGTGCCCTTCGTCAGCAAAGCCATCGGCGTTCCCCTTGCCAAGCTCGCTGCGAAGGTAATGACAGGAAAATCGCTCCATGAGTTGGGATTTACCGGGGAAGTCTTGCCCCGCCACTATTCGGTCAAGGAGGCCGTCTTCCCATTCATAAGATTCCCGGGTATCGACATCACGCTTGGACCGGAAATGAAATCGACCGGTGAGGTTATGGGAATAGACGAAGACCTGGGACTCGCCTACGCAAAATCGCAAATGGCGGCGCAACCATCCTTGCCGAGTGGCGGCAACGTATTCTTAAGCGTCAAAGACTCAGACAAGTCTAGCATCGTGAAGTTGGCAAAAGACCTGATCGATCTCGGCTTCACTATCTACGCGACCAGCGGTACAGCTTCGGCTCTGACCGCTGCCGGATTGCATGCGCACCGGTTATTCAAACTCAGTGAGGGACGCCCGCATGTGCTCGATATGATCAAAAACGAGGAGATCGATCTCATTATCAATACCCCGAGCGGCAAGACGCCACGGAAAGACGAAGTTCAAATCCGCAGTCTCGCCGTTGCACGTCGAATTCCAATCCTCACAACAATTAGCGGAGTAGAAGCCAGCATCAGAGCCATGCGCTCGCTTCAATTAAAGGGATTAACGGTAAAAACACTGCAGGAATATCATGCATAGCATGACAGGTTACGGGCGTGGCCAACTTTCCGGTGAAAGAATTCAGGTGTTGGTCGAGGTCCAATCCGTCAATAAACGACAAACCGAAATACTGACCAGCATTCCTCCGATGCTGGCTTCGCTGGAAAGTGATATTCGCGCAAAGATCGGACGGGCCATAAGCCGCGGCCGGATCATCGTGACCATTTCCGTCACCCGGCTGGCTTCCCACGTTCAACCTGCGCTCGATCATCATCTCGCAAACCTTTATCTGCGCCAGTTTAAACAGCTTCAGAAAGAGCTAAGACTGCCGGGAGAGATTACCATCGAAACCATTCTCCGATCGCCCGGCGTGGTTTCCTCTTCCGAAAAGGGATTGATCGATGCATCCGCCAGATCAGTTGTGGAATCCGCTCTCGATACCGCCCTCCAAGAGCTTATCAAAATGCGCGCAAAAGAGGGAGTCAACCTTCACAAGGACCTGGCTCGCCGGGTTAGATCCCTTCTCCAGGCCATAGCCAAAATTCGCAAACGGCGCCCTGAAGCGGTTAAACGATATCGTGAAGTACTTCTTGAGCGAATCAAGAAAGTCGATTTTGAAATAGGTGTTGCCGATGAACGCCTCGCAAAGGAGGTAGCTCTTTTCGCCGAACGCTCCGATTTTTCAGAAGAACTCACCCGGCTGGAGTCACATCTTGGTCAATTTGTGGAGACCGCCAACAAGAAGGAGTCAATTGGGAGGACTCTGGAATTTATCAGCCAGGAGATAGGTCGCGAACTGAATACTCTCAGTGCCAAAGCGAACGACGCTCAGATCTCGCAAATTGTCGTGCATTGCAAGGCGGAGTTGGAGAAGATCCGTGAGCAGGTCCAGAACGTCGAATAGGAAGGGAAGTCTCGCGCCTTGCGCCACATTCCAAAAGACCGCCCGAGAGAGCACTGAGGGAATCACCGCAGAGACTCAGAGGACACGAAGCTAAGAGAAGGCAGGGAAATTGGGGCTTCTAATGTGGGGAACAGCTTGACGGTCTTTCCGACCCGCTCAACCATTTCCACGGCTGGCGCGCTTGAGACTTCATCGCAGTTCTTCGGCCTGGCATTCAATATAAATGGGGAACGTCAAGCAGGGGGCGGGGAATTTCACCACCCAATCGCAGAAGGTTAGCACCCGATTCATTTCCCCTCGAACTTTGTGTCCTCAGTGTCTCTGTGGTGAAAATGTCTTTGTGCCCTGTACGGGCTTCGGCCCAATCGCGGCTGCTCCCAGCGCGACCTTGAGATCTTCAACATCGCGCCTGTTGAGGCGTGGCCTCGCTAGCCGGTGTTTGCCGTCCCGGGCGCCCGCTACTATTCTTCGATAATCATTCCATGAATATTGTTCTCGGAATTACCGCTTCAATTGCCGCCTATAAGGCAGCGGATCTTGCCAGTAAATTGACGAAGCAGAATTGTTCTGTGCACGTGGTCATGACCAGCGGAGCTACCCAGTTTATTTCTCCGCTGACGCTGCAGACGCTGTCACGTTATCCGGTAACTACCAGCGTGTTTGATGAAAAGATGAGCTGGCACCCAGGCCACATCGAACTCGCCGACAATGCCGACCTGCTTCTCGTCGCTCCGGCGACCGCGGATATCATCGCCAAGCTTGCTCATGGCTTCGCTGACGATGCCCTGACTGCCATTGCTCTTGCTACAACGGCCCCGTTGGTCATCGCTCCGGCCATGAACGGCAAGATGTGGCTGCACCCAGCTACTACCGCGAATGTGGAAGTTTTGCGGAAACGCGGCGCTTCCTTTATCGGCCCGGAAGAGGGGATGCTCGCGTGTGGATACGAAGGCATCGGGCGCCTTTGGCCAGTCGACGATATCGTTACACAGGTTCTTGAATACAAGGGACGCTAGCTTGACGCTGACTCAGCAAGGACAGGCCATGAATTCCGAAGCAGAATCGCATGGCCTAGCCGGCGAATTCTGCTGCCTGAGTCGCTTTTCCCCCTTCCAAAAAATAGGAGGAGATCTCTTATCTCCTCCTACTCCATACAAACAACAACTATGCCGAATCAACAGGGGCTCTACTTCTTGGCGGCAGGTTTCTTCGCCGGAGAAGTAGCCTTCTTGGCGACTTTTTTAGCCGGCGGAGCCTTCTTGGCGGCAGGTTTCTTGGCGGGCGCAGGTTTCTTGGCTGCTGGCTTCGCAGTAGCTTTCTTCGCTGCTGGCATCAGTTATCCCCCCTTTCATTCCGCAGTTGCGGAGGATAAGAAAATACGATCATTACAATTCGCTTGACTAACGAACATTCGTTACATCGTCAATGAGAATTTGTTGTATCGTTAATTTTTTGCGTAATTCCATTGCGAATACCTTCTCATCCGAATGGCACTGAACGGCCAAACATACAGCCAAAATGCGTTGCGGCTGACGTCCGAAACTTTTCGCGCAACCTTCCCTGCACCGGTCGACGAAAGAGATCCATTCATTCGTAGATAGGCTTAAAATCAAGCGCCGCGGCCAATCGTCCAATCCCGAGAGCGGGCACGAACTGCACATCCAAGGCACTTTCAATGGCAGGCAGCCTATCGATTTACTCGGACTCGACATCGACGTCGATCCATCCATAGTGAGTCCGTTATGAATGAATTCCTTGATGCGGCAATCGGCGCGGCTCGCGAAGCTGGTAAGCTTCTTCGCGAGAATTTTGGCCGGCCTCTGAAAGTTAATGCCCAAGAAGCACACGACATTAAACTTGAGCTCGACGTTCGCTCTCAGGACCTGATCACTCAACTTCTTCTGAAGAGGTTTCCGGATCATGCGATTCTCGGCGAAGAAGGAAGCGCGGCGAACGCTTCAACCGAATTCGAGTGGGTCATTGACCCAATCGATGGAACCGTGAACTACTTTTACGGAATTCCCCATTTTTGTGTTTCTATTGCTTTGCGTCAAAAAGGCGAAATCCTTGTGGGTGTCATTTACGATCCCATGCGCGATGAACTCTGGCAGGCCGAGCGCGGCGGCGAGGCTTACCTCAACGAAAAGGCGATTAAGGTAAGCAGTCACAGCCAAATTTCGGAAGCCGTTGTCTCTGTTGGGATGTCAAAGACAATGATCGAAGTCGCAGTCGGGCTGTCCATCTTTCAGAACATGCTGACCAATGCGCGAAAATGCCGCATGATGGGCAGCGCCGCGCTGGACCTCGCCTACGTTGCAACCGGACGCTACGACGCCTACATCGAACGCAGTGTAAATTGGTGGGACATCGCTGCGGGTGTGCTCCTGGTGAACTGTGCCGGTGGCGCGTTAGCGATTTCGCCCAGCACGGTACAGGCAGGCAAACTCTCAGTTGTAGCCTGGAACGGAAAGATCGATCGTGCCTCCCTTACGAAAGTCTACCCATGAATTGCGTTGGAATTGGATATGATGTGCATCGTCTCGCCAAAGGACGCAAGTTGATCCTCGGCGGAATTGAAATCCCTCACGATCGCGGTCTTGACGGTCACTCCGACGCCGATGTCCTCACGCATGCCATCGCCGACGCGCTTTTGGGCGCAGCAGGAGAAAGGGATATCGGACACCACTTCCCAAATACTGATCCCTCGCTCAAGGGGATCGATAGTCAGGAGATTCTCCGCCGAGTCCAAGCGATCCTGACAGCCAAACAGTTCGCGATAGTCAATATCGACTGCTCGCTAATTATAGAAGCTCCAAAAATAGGTCCTCATTTGGGATCGATGCGAACCCGGCTTTCCGAGACCCTGCGGATACCAGCTCAACGCATAGGCATTAAGGCTACTACGAACGAAGGCCTGGGGTTTATCGGTAAAGGAGAAGGAGTCGCAGCCATGGCAGTTGCAAGCATCCAGCAGCTTGAATCCAGATTTCCTGCCGAATCGTCTGGACGATTGGTTTAGGACAATGCCCGATGCCCATTAAGTTCCACAACACCTATAGCCGCCAGATAGAGGAGTTCACCCCGATCGCTCCTCCGCAGGTTAAGCTCTATACATGCGGGCCGACCGTATATTCGTACGCGCATATCGGCAATTTTCGCGCTTATGTTTTTGAGGACCTCTTGCATCGGCATCTGGAGGCAAGGGGATTCGAAGTTCACAGGGTAATGAATCTCACCGATGTGGACGATAAAACGATTCGGGGCAGCCGCGAGGCAGGCATTTCGCTTTTTGATTTTACCGCGAAGTTCAAACGCAGCTTTTTTGAAGATCTTGAATCGTTGCGAATAAAGCGTGCGCAACATTTTCCGGCTGCGACAGAGCCGGAAAATCTCGCGAAAATGATCGAGATGATCGAGAAGTTGATCGAACAGGATATCGCTTATCAAGCCGAGGACCGCTCGATTTATTTTCGAATCAGTCGATACTCCGATTACGGTAAACTTGCGCATCTGAACCTGGAAGAATTAAGACCGAGCGGGCGGATACAAACCGACGAATACGAAAAAGAGAATATCGGTGACTTCGCACTCTGGAAGGCATGGGATGAAAAGGATGGTCCGATAGGCTGGGATGCACCCTGGGGAAGAGGAAGACCCGGCTGGCATATTGAGTGCAGCGCGATGGCGACGCGGTTGCTGGGACCGGAACTCGATATCCACTGCGGAGGCGTCGACAATATTTTCCCTCATCATGAAGCCGAGATCGCGCAATCCGAATGCGTGAACCACAAGCGGTTTGTGCGTTATTGGTTGCACAACGCCCATCTTCTTGTCGAAGGGCAAAAGATGTCGAAATCGCTTGGCAACTTTTATACCTTACGTGACCTCTTGAACAAAGGCTTCTCTGGCCGCGAACTGCGATACGCCCTGATTCGCGTTAACTATCGATTGCCTTTGAATTTTACATTCGATGGCCTCCATGAAGCCCGCCAGTCCTTGTTGAGGCTGGATGATTGGGTTCACCGGCTGAGGGATATTGCCGGAGACTCAGACCCGGCGATGGACTTCCCAGCCGCCAATTCTGAGAGCTTTTTTGAGGCGTTGGATGACGATTTGAACGTCTCCGCCGCGCTCGCCGAGGTCTTTGACCAGGTTCGAGCAGCCAACCGCGCGATCGATCGCTCTGAATTAACCCCAGGTCAAGCCGCCGCGCTTCTGCGATGGTGGGATCGGATTAACCAGGTTCTGCAGCTCCAACAGCAGGAGGGACAGATACCTGAAAATGTCTGCAAGCTGCTGCAGCAGAGAGACGCCGCACGGAAACGCAAAAACTGGGAAGAAAGTGATGCGCTACGTGCGCAGATTGAAGCCCTCGGATGGATGGTCAAGGACACAAAGGACGGGCAAAAGCTCGCAAGGAAATCGGCCTGATAAAGTCCTTTTCGGAATTGCTCCTTTTCTCACTAGAATCCTTAAAAACCCAAGCTGGTTGCAGATAAGTCAAGTTTTTTTCTGTTTCCGCACATTAATCTTTCGGTGGTTTTACTTTTTAAGGATTCTAGCGAGGCCACTTTGCCTGATCGGCGCCGCTCCAAACGTGAACTTGAAACCCTTACATCTCGCCGGTCTGAGGCTCGGCCTCGCTAGCTATGTTTGCTCCCGGAAAATTCCTCAACCTTGACCAGACAGAACACCGCACAATCTTTGATAACAGCGCCTTTGTGTGGGACGCGCTCAAGCAAATCGGAAGCTATCTTCAATTTCGCCTGAAACCCGCCGTTTACGGTCGCATTATGGGCCGCCCGTTCATCAGTGAAAATGTGTATGTGGGCAGCGGAACTTTGATCGAGAACGGGGCGACAATTAAAGGCCCGGCATGGATCGGAAACGACTGCGAGATCAGAAGCGGGTGCTATATCCGGGAAAATGTGATCGTCGGCGATGGCGCGGTCCTTGGAAACTCGAGCGAATTCAAAAACTGCATCATCTTCAATGATGCCGAGATACCACATTTCAATTACGTCGGGGATTCGGTAGTCGGGTACAAAGCCCACCTCGGAGCCGGAGTCATACTTTCGAACGTACGACTGGATCGCAAAGAAATAAGTGTTAGGAGCGAATCCGGGTTGATAGCCACCGGACTCCGAAAATTCGGTGCGATCGTGGGGGATCGGGCAGAAATCGGATGCAACGCGGTCATCAGTCCAGGATCACTCATCGGCCGCAATGCTTTGATCTATCCGCTCACACACTTCAGCGGCGTGCTTCCCGAGCATAGCGTCCTTAAACTGCGCCAGGATCTTCAACGGACGGACAGGAAGTAGTTCGGTTCGCTAAGGAGTAATTCGGAGCCGCCACGAGCCAACAGCTATTGGAACATATTCAACAATCGATCAGTGCCGCAGAACCAATTCACTGTAGAGTTTCTCCAGGCGCTTAACACAATTTTCCGCCATATACTCTTGCTCTATCAGCGATCGACCTCGTTCACCCAGTCTCAGGCAGCCTTCGGGATTTTGAAAAACACCGTGGATTGCTCTCGCCCATCCCGCCTCGGTGTCGCGCGGGTCCAGCGCCAAAATATCTCCGGCAAGCTCCGCTCGTGACGCGTTGACGCTAACCGCCGCCGAAGGAACTCTATGATACATGGCTTCTAGAAGAACCATCGGGAGATCTTCAAACTCGGAGCTCAGCAGGAAAAGATCTATCGAGGCAAAAAAATCATCCATGTTCGAGACCGCACCGCACCAAACGACCCTCTCAGAAATGCCAAGCTCTTTTGCCATCAGTCGCAGCGACTGTTCGCGCGGCCCGCTTCCAGCCAGCCGGAATTGATACTCCGAGTCCAATTCAAGCAGATGCTTACTAACCCGAAGAAATCGATCGAATCGCTTCCAAGCCACTAATCTGCCAGCAGCGCCAACAATTTTCCGATCTGCCGGCGGTCTGCTCGCAAAAGAACGAGCCGGCAGTCCATTCCGCATTATCTCAATTTTTTCGGACCCCACTCGTTCAGTTTCAATTAGCTCTTCGCGAATCGAGTTCGCAATCACCAAGATCCGATCGGCAAAACGATTGGCCCACGCATCCAACATCGAAATGAGCGATCTATCAAACCGGAACCTGTCGTAGCAATGATCGTGGGAAATCACCGCCGGAACCGAAAACAGCTTTGCCAACGGCTTTCCTATCCAATTCGAAGCGTACAGATGAGTATGGACCACATCAAACCGTCCGCGGAATAGGAGCCAAGGTAACGTCACAAGATAAAAGGGAAGCCAACGCCGGGGCGAAAGCGGAACAACGCGTACGCCCAGTCTGGCTGCTCGACCAAAAAAGAGACTCTTTCGATTGGCGTGCATACTCGCCAGCAAAATTTCGAACCGATTCCGGTCAAAATATTCCAGCAATCCAAACAGCACCGTCTGGGCTCCGCCTAGGTCGAGATTGTCAATCAGATGAAGAACACGAATCTTACGATCCATTGCAGAACGTCAGGCTTATTGTTGATGCGGACCTGACCAAGCCGGCGGATGCCATTACTCAGGTTATCGGTTCCTCCGAATTCTGTGTCTGGCAAGAACTATGCGAAACGCGGTTCTCGATCGTCTTCCCATCGCAAGCGTTCCGCAGCGCAAGAGATCGATCATCCATTTCGGATCGTCGCGCAGAGCCTGCTTGGCCATATCCAGCGCTCGAACCGGCCTTCTTTGCACCGCATGAGCCATGAACGCAGTTGCGAGAAGCTCGCGACGCCAGGCAATGAGGGTCGACCTATCCGCCGGCGCGGTAGTCGCCAGATCAGAATAGATATCGCTGATCAAAATCCCCTCGTTAATTGCCGCGAGAAGCGAATCGTTCCCACCATTCATGGTCAGCGAATCAGCGTGCCAACGGTACCGGTAAAAAAGCCGCTCGTTCGCCGCATCCGGAACATCTAGCAATGCAACTCGCAAAAGAAACTCCCTGTCCGCGGAAAGTTTGTAGGAAGTATTGAAAAGACCGACCGTCTCGAAAATGCATTGCCGGAAAAAGCGCGCGTTAATGTTCGGTACGCCAAGTGTAACATTGCGGACGGACAAATGATATTTACGAGGATCTACGTATCGATGCATTTCGACATCGATGCCAGGTGCAATCCGTTGGAAGATCTCGCTTCCACCGGAGCATACCAGATACTGACATCGCTCCAAGATCGCTTCAACAAGCGCGAAAGTTCCGGGAGCATACTGGTCGTCGGTGTTCAGAAATCCGACGACGTCTCCGCTTGCCAGACAAATTCCCTTGTTCAAAGCATCATACACGCCATCATCCCTTCCACAGAGGACTTTGAGGTGGGGGTACTTTGCGAGCAGTTCCAGCGTGCCGTCCGTCGACCCTCCGTCTATGATCCAGTGCTCAAAATCGGGAAACTTTTGTTCAAGGACACTTCGAATTGCATCCTCGACGAAATCCTTCCGGTTCAGACAGGGAGTGATTACCGAGATTTTCATGACATTTACGCGAGGCCGTTCTCAAAGCACTCGTTTCACGCGCGGACAAGACCGGCCACCGCAACCCCTTAGCTTTGCCGAGATGCAATTTTGTTGCCGCGTCAGTCAGCAAACACCGGAAAACAAAGAAGCAATCAGCTGTATTCCTATACATCTCTTAACGCTCAGAAATCATCCCCGATTGCCGTGCGTAATTGAACAGTCCCCCCGCCTCAATCACGGGCCGCACATCCCCCATCGGCTTCAACTGATGCACAGTACCGTTTATCTCGACGGTATCCGCATCAAAATCCACCGTTGCAATGTCCCCTGTCTTCACGGACCCGATCAGCCGCTCTTTCGACTCGTAGGGATAAAGCTCTCCCGTAGCCACACTGTTCCTGAAAAAAATGCGCGCATACGAATCCGCAACGATAACATCCACACCGGCGGCACCCAAGGCGATGGGTGCGTGTTCCCTTGAACTGCCGCAGCCGAAATTCTTCCCGGCAATGATGATTTTATACTCCGTCTTCATCGAATCCTTTTTGA
>DASZHC010000043.1:0-5776 GCA_035938215.1 Chthoniobacterales bacterium | reverse complement strand
CCGAGTATTAGTCTTTTCGCAGTTTGTCGGAATGTTGAAGCTAATCTCAGCGCAATTGGAAGAGGAGGGTACTCCATTCTGTTACCTGGATGGCGCCACGAAAGATCGGGGAAAGGTCGTCGACCGGTTTCAGCAATCCGCCGAGATACCGGTATTTCTCATCAGCCTGAAAGCTGGCGGAGTTGGGCTCAACCTGTCTGCTGCCGATACGGTAATCCATTTTGATCCCTGGTGGAATCCCGCGGTGGAAGCGCAAGCCACCGACAGAGCACATCGAATTGGCCAGAGCCGAGTGGTAACCGCCTACAAATTGATTTGCCGCAATACCGTGGAGGAAAAGATTTTGAATCTTCAGCGGAAGAAGCGGGAAGTGATTGATGCGATGGTCGAGAGTGAACAACCTCTCATGACCTCGTTGTCGACTGCTGAAATAAGAGAACTCCTCATGAGCTGATCAACTCTGAATGACGCGGCATCAATTCTTTATGTACCGTTGAGAAAAAATCGACTACCAAAACAAAAAACTACAATGAAGTTCACATACCTGGGTCATTCCGCCTGCTATCTTGAAACGACTTCCGAGAGATTTCTCTTTGATCCTTTCCTCACGGGCAATCCGAAGGCTTCGATTGGACCAGAAATGATCAGTCCTACCTATATTCTGTTAACGCACGGGCATCCGGATCATTTGGGAGACTCGGTCGCAATTTCCAGGCGAAACGACGCTCCGATCATCACCACGTTCGAATTGTCGCAGTGGCTCGAGGCTCAGGGCGCACGGGTGGAACCCATGAACCATGGCGGTTGCCATAATTTTTCATTTGGTCGGGTCGGAATTACAATAGCTCTTCATAGTTCTTCCGTCATCGAAGAAGGGGGGCGCCCGCTCTATTTAGGCGAACCGGCTGGGATCGTTTTGGAAACTGAAGGCAAAACGATTTATCACGCGGGAGACACCGCGCTGTTTTCAGATATGCGATTGATCGCTGAAGAAACGCCTATCGATTTGGCGCTCTTACCGATAGGTGATCGCTTTACCATGGGGCCGAAGCAGGCAAAGAAGGCGGTTGAATTCTTGCGACCGAAGATGGTTGTTCCCATTCATTACGGAACGTTCCCAGCGCTCACCGGTGATCCGCACGAGTTTGCCAAACTGACGAAAGAGACAGGAGCGGAGACCCACATTTTGCGGCCGGGCGAATCGTTTAATTTTTAGCGAGGCCGCGAATTAGGGAGGGATGGCCTCCGTGCCGTCCCATTTTTCTCCAATGTGCGGGGCCGGAAATGATTAGGCGGGCGGCACAGAGGCCGTCCCTCCCGTAGATAGGCGAACATCGGCGAAAATGACCCTTTCTCGGCGGGCAGCTCGAAGATCTGCCCTCATAAGCGCTAACTTGAGCGAAAGTAGGCGAAGCGTCCCGCTTTGCGCGCTTCAAAACCGCGCAAACCGAGACGGTTCGCCTACATCGTAGCGCGTTGTTTGTGAGCGTTTGTGAGCTCAAGTTAGCGCTTACATGCACCATTTCATGTTCCTTGCACGAGTCATAAGACCGCAGTTTATTTGTGAACGCCCGCTATTTGATTGTTGATTTATATTAATGCGGTTCCGTAATGCTATCGTTACTTTTCTTGCTTTCACACTCGCAGGCTCCTGCTGCGTCGTGCTCGCCATTTTAATCGCAAAAATCCAACAACCCCCGCAACCGAGCCCCAGCCCGCCGAATGAAGCCGATCCGATCGTAGACATCTGGATTAATCGGTGGAAGGGATTCTTTTTTGTTTTCCTGCCAAATAACACTGCCAGGATATACGAGAGTTACTCTTTTGATTTGGATAGCGTGGGCAAATGGGCAAGAGTGCAAGACCGTCCGATTTATCCCGAGAGTCCCAAGATAGATTTACCTTCTTACAAAGCGGAATTAGAGAATGGCCGCGTCATAGACATTTTTCTCTATACTATTTTTCATCACCATGGCATTGTGGTCGAAGACAAGATAACAGGCCACTGCGGCTATAACAGGCTATCTGATATGGATGACCCCAATGGATTTTACCGCAGAAAGTTTAGCCAGTGCCTTCCTCAAGAACTTTCTATCATCGATAGCTATTGGGCATCGCACAGGGGACGTCGATAGCCTGGAAATCTCATTTCGCGAAACCGGCATGAGATTTCCCGGCTCAAGAGCCACTCGGAGGGGCTCGGAATGAGAATAGCGAAATCTCGCGAGCGCCTTGGCTCGTGCGATTTCCAGGCTGGCTAAACCGACTGGATGGCGCGCATCAAATCAAGCAGGCCAGAGCCCTGGAAATAACGCGCGCGACCAAGGTCTGTCGCGGCCGTGGTGAAGATCTTTTTCACCGCATCGGTTTCACCGATAAATTCACGGCGAATCGAGAGGAATGCGGCGACCGCTCCACTCACGTGAGGAGCCGCCATACTCGTGCCGCTTTGTTCAAAATAATTGCATCCCTGAACAGCCGCTTCCTTGACCACCAGCCGGCTTTCTTTTGCGGCGCATGAGACGATTTTTTCGCCCGGCGCGAGAAGATCGGGCTTGTGACGGCCATCGCCCGTGGGTCCCTTGGAAGAAAAGTAGGAGACCCCGTACATGTGCGGCATGTCGCGATGGGTCGAACCAACCGTGATCGCTTCCTCAGCGTTTCCCGGATCGTTGATGGTCAGTTCCAGGGTCGCGTCCCAGTCTCCCTCTTTGGCTCGAAGCGTGCCATAACCGCTGTTGCCTGCTGCAATTACGACAACGACACCCGATTTTACAAGGCGATTAACCTCAACACAAAGAGGGCTATGCCCGCAGGCGAACCACTTCGGCTCAAAGGGATAACCGAGACTCAGATTCACTCCGTGAATATGCATTTCCCGGCCGTGATGATTGATCTCCTGCACATGAGTCAAAGCCGCGATAACACTCTTTGCGCTCCCCATGCCAAATCGGTCCAGAACCTTCAGGCTTATGAGCTGGCATTTCGGCGCCATTCCCGAAATCGCTTCGAGTGCCATTTGTTTCGGATCATCTTTTTCCTGGTTGGCGTCAAAGTCGCGCCACGCGGCAATCATTTCCCTGGGATCTGATTTCTTTTCGATGGATTGCTCGCCGGCGATAATTCCCGCCACATGTGTGCCGTGTCCGAATTGATCGGTGAACGGATCGCCAGGACCGCTGGCGACCGTGAAATCCGCGTGGTAGGGAGAGGTTATGTCAACGTTGTGATTCAGGCGGAAATGCGGGTGATCGGCTTGAATGCCTGAATCAATGACCGCCCACGTGATTCCGTCTCCATAGGCCGTGAATGAACGATGCGCGGCGTCTGCTTTTATCGTTGCAAGCGACTTGGTGATACAATTGCGAAGCTTAAAATCGGGCCAAACATGATGAATCTTCAAAAACCGGGGGATGAGAACCATTTTGCGCTGCTTGATCAAGTCGTCGCGGCTGATTGGCGGCACGGCATCCGGTAGTTTCTCAGTGGATCGTCGCTTTTTCGGCTTGGCTTCGGTCGCCGGTGGCTGGTTGATTGCGCCCCGTTTCAAATCGACTTCCTTGGCTGCCGCTGCCTCCGCCTCTGTAGCTGCTACTGCCTGATCTATCGTAACTAACTTTTTGATAACCTTTCCTTCGAGACAGGCGAAAACATACTGGGGTATCAGTTCCATGGCTTTCTCATCCGCGCACTGATCTTCGTTGACGATTCCAAGCTCGTTCTTGGCTTGATCGATGAACTCCTTGATCCGAGCCTGCGCAACGATGCGTGAATCGGAGGTATGGTGTTGCTGCAGTTCCTCCGCAGCCGGCTTAAATTCCAGGTTGATGTCGATTGTCACTTCGAACAGGGTTGGCCAGATGCGTTCAATTGCAGAGACACCTTCGCCGCGATCGATTGCGAGCAGTTCCCGGATCACCCGCCCATCCAGCTTTGCGAGGCTGACTTCTGGAGGGAGCTTCATGTTGGGATCATAAGGATCGATGATCTGGGGGCTGGCAACCGTCTGGAGACCGGATTTCTTGAGTTCTTCGACCGCCTCTTTCAGGCGTTCAAGTGCAACCCGGCGCGCTTCCTCAAGTCCTCCCGGGAATTCCTTGCGATGAAAGACCGCGGCGTTGTGATCCTTCAACACATCGGGGAACTGCTTCAGAAATTCTTCGGTTTGGGTCAGTTCCTGCTCGATCGCGTTCCACAGCGGAATAGCGATAGTAGACCTCCGGAGATCCTTGGGATCAAAAGGAGCGGGAACTCTATCAAGCAGCGAATGGATGGGATCAGGCATAGGGATTTAGGAGACGCTACACTAGTGAGAGATTGCCGAGAATTTTTCGTCAAGCGCCCGTAATCGTCTCGAGAGGTCGCGCGCAATATTGAGGATAACAATTGCGTATTGATCGGGCCGTTGCTGGAAGAGGTGATAGAGGTCGATACCTCGGAGCGCAAACAGGAAGGTCTCTTCGACCGCTCTGAGCGAGGCCGAGCGGGCAACGCACTCGATGATCGACATCTCACCCATGAAATCTCTGGGACCGAAGACCGCGAGAAGTGTCTGATTGGCTTTTGCGAGATGCTTCACGACTTCCACTCGTCCGGAGTAGACGATGTACATACGATTGCCAAGTTCACCTTCACTGACGATGATAGAGCCCGGCTGAAAGACACTTTCCTCGACGGCCTCGGCGATGGTTAGCAAAGCGGCGCTGTTGAGTCCCGCAAAGATCGGGATGCCTTGCAGAAAATCTTGACGCTCATTTGCAGTCATATTCCAAAGACAGAATACAGAATACAGAAGTCAGAATACAGAAGTCAGAATACAGAAGTCAGAGGAACTCCGAACCCCAAACCCCAAACGGTGGACGGCGAAGGGCCGCAAAGACAGAAGACAGAAGAACTGCGAACTCCAAACCCCGAACGGTGAACGGTAAACGGCGAACGGCAAACGGCGAACGCGGGCCCAAAGACGTGAACTCCTGAACTCTGACTTCTGTATTCTTCCCGTATTTTTCCCCCCTCTATTCTTGCGCTGGCTACTCTTCGCGTTTCACTACATCCACTTTCAGTGGGCTGACTTCGGCTATCTGTTGGAAGTGGGCATCGAACGTGATGAGCGGCACGTCGTGATGAAGACAGACCTGGGCGATCAACAGATCGATCGCCGGAGGAAGGAAGCCGTTGTCCACGCATTTCTGGCCAAGCACTCGCGCAGCACTCCAGAGTTCGCTTGGCGTTGGCAATGCTGGTACAGTCGCCATCAACGCCTCTGTGCGTGCCCGATTGCGTTTGGGCACGGCCCGCAAGAGTTCGAACGCGACCGGCTCACAAACGAAGCGATCGTGGCCGATCAGAATCGTTTTCGTCTGGCGGCGCAACACGACGGAACTTCCGGTTCGGAGAAAGTCCACCCAGATGGAGGAATCGACTACCGCTGCCATAGGTCACGGTCTTGGCGCAGAGTTACGATCGGCGGCAAGTCAACCCCCCATTTCCCGGCTTCGACTTCGTCGAGGATTTCGCGACGCTTTTTTAGCATCAGAGCTTCCAACGCAAGCTGGCGAATTGCAGCTCCTTTCCTCTTTTCGCGAGTAATTCTCAAGATTTCTTTGAGATCATTTTCAGAAATTTCGACAGTAACTTTCATACAGATAGTCTAAATTGTTAGGGCTGCAGGTCAAGAAAGTACCGACGGCAACGTTCAAAGATCGAGAAACGGTTGGGGTCAGATCTCCGAGTTGACCGCGAGAACGGTTGCCTCGCGCAAGGGTACGCCGAGGTG
>DASZHC010000042.1:0-2250 GCA_035938215.1 Chthoniobacterales bacterium | reverse complement strand
ACTTGAGCGCAACGCAGTTGACCGGCTCCACTTTGGACGAATCATCCTAACTGGCTGTATTCTACGACCGGATTTCGATTGGGGACGGATCAAGGCCGACGACCTAGTGGATGATGTAATGAATCACTACGGAACCGCGGATAAAGTGGTGCCTTGCGCGCACGCGACGATTTGGGATTCTGGTCCGTCGGGAAGACGCGGTTTCGATGGCGACGAAGTACTCAATGTGCGAGCAGCCGGAATGGGGCACAGCGATCTTTTTTCCATCGAGAGGCGGTTCGCGGATGGCCGAACCGCTCTCGAGACTTCGTATTGGGATTATTGGCGGCCTTTTCTTACTTTGCCGCAGGCTGAACTGCTGAATCTTCCCGATAGGCGCGATCCGGCGAGGAAATGGCGTCCTTTTGTGTGGATTTTGCGCGGCACGATCTTTCCTTTGGTCGGGCTGCCGTTGGTGATGGCGCTGACGGCCACGCTAGCGGCGATCGCCGGTCGAATCCTCTGGCCATGGACGGCTGTGCTCATTACGATGGCCAAAATTAGCGTTGTAGGGCTGGTTGTGATTTTGGCGTTCATCGGCGTCACGCTCGTTTTTCGGGTACTCCGACGCGCGCTCTCTTGAAGTTCACGCTATAAAGAGCTCTGGTCAGCCTGGCGTTGGCTGGAAGCCGCTCTGGTAGCGCGCGAATCCGCAATTTGAAAAGTTGTCGAAATCCTGGTCGGGTCAGAACGTCGTCGTTCGCCAAAAAATGTGTCCGTGCCCAGCACGTTCACTTTCAGCGAGAATAGTCCATTCGCATGCTGGCTATCATTCTGTACGTGTTTCGGTTCGTTCGACTACTGGGCTCTGGGCATCAAGCCGTTGCTGTGGAGAACCTGGCCTTGCGACTGCAGCTGGCCGCATACAAGAGGAAGGGCAAACGGCCTGTAGTAACGCAATGGGATCGACTGTTTTGGGTCAGTCTGTCCCAGGTTTGGAGCCGCTGGCGGCAGGCGCTGATTTTCGTTCAGCCCGACACGGTGGTCCGCTGGCAACGGGAACGTTTTCGCAGATTCTGGGCCCGACTCTCGCGACATAAAGGTCCCCGCCGAGGAAGGCCGGCGGTTGCGCCCGAAGTCCGCAAATTGGTCCGGGAGATGGCGATCACCAATCCCCTGTGGCGAGCTCCACGAATTCATGGAGAGCTGAAGATGCTGGGCATCACCATATCGGAGCGAACCGTCTCCCGGATTCTACGATCCATTCCGCGGCCACCTTCTCAGACATGGAAGACGTTTCTCCGTAATCACCTTGGACAAATCGTATCGGTTGACTTCTTTACGGTACCGACAATCCGGCTGCGAGTCTTGTTCGTGTTCCTGGTGCTGGAACACCGCCGCCGCGAGGTGCTCCACTTCAACGTGACCGAGCACCCAACTTCAGCTTGGGTTGCGCAGCAGATGGTCGAGGCATTCGCCGACCGCGAAACTCCTCGTTATCTGATCCGGGATCGCGATGGTGTTTATGGGAATGAGGTACGTAAGCGTCTGAATTCGATGCGTATCGAGGAGGTACTGACAGCACCTCAGAGCCCCTGGCAGAACCCATACGCCGAGCGCTTGATCGGATCCATAAGACGGGAATGCCTGAACCACTTCATCATCTTGAATGCTCGTCATCTAAAGAGGACATTGGCCGCCTACTTTCGCTACTACCACCGATCACGTCCACATTTGGCCCTCGGCAAACAATGTCCGATTGAGCGCCAGGTCATGAAAGATGGAACGATCGTAGCAGTCGCAGAACTCAGTGGCCTTCATCATCGCTATGAACGTATTGCGGCGTGAGAGAATGCGGATGGATTAATGGCGAACGACAGGTCATGGATCGCCGCACGTTTCTTCAGTTCGCGACCACGCCCGCGCTGCTGGCCACCGAGGTATCTCCGTCGTATAACGTCGTCAGCCGCCACGCAGCTATTCTCAGATCGAGTCGTGCACGCCGCCCGCAGCTCTGTTTCGATAAACTGCCCCAAACAGCTACTCGCGGAGACGCGGGCGCAAGCAATCGGTCAAAACGGGGTTTCACACAAACGCGTAAGAAGGCAACCAAACTATATCTTCACGCTATCGACGGTGATCGTGTCGCCTTCCATTTTTCCGCTGACGGTCACCTTTTTTCCGTAATATGTCTCGAATTTGACCTTATCCTGGTTCGCGATTTTGTACACCGTTCCGTCCTCGGTAACCAGAACCAGTTTGATGTTTCCC
>DASZHC010000041.1:0-4569 GCA_035938215.1 Chthoniobacterales bacterium | reverse complement strand
CTTCCAGTCATAGCTGTTGATCCAGACTAATGCCCTCCGAACCCGAGCGCGTCCAAAAATATTAGTCCAGGAGCATGGCCCGACGCTGCATTCCTAGGGCTGCGTACTTGCAGGTTTCAATTTCGTTGGAGTTGCTTTTTCTGGCACCTCCATCGCAGGTTTTGGATCGGCAACCGCACCGAGAAGAGAGCCTTTTTTAAATTGATTTAGATAATCCAAAATATGCTCTTGTACGTGTGACTTGAGCTGGAATGCGATCTCAGGGTTAGCAGCGCCCAAGGTGATTCTAACAACCATTGACGACTCGCCCAGTTCACTGATCATTACTTCGGATTTGCCGCCCTTCCAGAGCGGATTGGCGCGCAGGATTGCGTCCACTTGCTTGCGTATCGCTGCGAGCGAGGCATCCAAAGCGAGGACCAACGAAAAAGACGTGAGCGATTCGGCAGAAGTTCGAGTCCAGTTGGTAAACGGCCTTTCGAGGAAATAGGTAACAGGCAGGATCAACCGGCGAAGATCCTGCAGCCGGACGGAAACGAAGCTAAACGTAATTTCCTCAACCGTCCCAACAACATTCTCGACCTCAACCACATCGCCGAGAGCAATCGGCTGAGTGATGGCAAGCTGCAGACCTGCGAAGACGTTTTGCAGTGTTCGCTGAGCGGCGACCCCCGCTACCAATCCGACGATTCCGGCGGAGGTTAAGAGGCTGGCACCAAACGCTCGGACTTGATCAAAAACCGTCAAGGCAGCGCCGATCGTCGCCAAAACAACCAGCACATTCAGCATCCGATGCATGACCGAATACTGCGTTTCTGCGGCACGAATTTGGCGTTCCTCGCCACCTGACTTTTTCTTTGCGCGAAGCGCTATCTTTGCTTCCACCAAACGCAGCGTTCTCAAAGTATCGATCCCGACGAAAATAATAACGAGAACCAACGTAAAGCGTTCAAAGAGTCCCACAACGTCATTTGGGAGCCCGAGCATCGGGATAACCAGAAAAGCAAAAATAAGTGGCAATAGAGCCTGCAAAGCTTGTGCGCCAGTCAGAATCAGAATCGCGTGAGAATGTTCGAGATCTTTCAGGGCAGCCTCTCGCAGTCGCTGGCTGCGAAGCCTCGCAACAGTAACAATCAGATTAATTAAAGTGCCTATCGCCAGGGCTACTGGCAATTTCCATTCCCAGCCAGGCTTGCTGAACCAGGTTGAGATTGTCGACCGAAGCTCGAAATCATGAATCAGGATTAAATACAGTCCACTGATCGCCGTGAGAAGCATCAGCCGGGGGATGATCAATTGAATAATCAGATACAGGACGATCCACCCGCGGGGTGGTGCTTCGTATTGGCCTTTGGCCGCCAACTGAGTTGGACAATGGATACTGGAGCAAATGAACCTGCCCGATATATATCGGTGCGAGAGCCGCAGAACGAAAAGCAGCAACGACAGAATCAACAGATGACCTACTGAAGCCAGTACACTTTGCCACATGGAATAAAGTCCCGCCGAGAATTAAGGCAATTTGGATCGAAAGCAACATTGGTTGAACTCCCCGTTACCGCCACTCCAAAATCAATAAAAGTCGTTAGGCCATCCAGGAGAGATTGTGTCAGCGGCGACCGCGGACATCGTGAGCCATACCTTCCCAGTGACTCGTCAATCGCCGGAGCCATCTTTTGCTCCAGACCAGGACGAGACTCCTCAACGAGGATCTGGACGACCTATTCGTCGTTGATATCCAAAATTCAGGTCCCAACCACAAACGCAGGAGCCAGAGCGCAAGGCGTTGACCCCGACTTTTTGGCGCTCTCCTACATCGCTGACCTGGTGCGAGAGGCGGAACCGCAACAAGCTCAATCCACAATAGAACATTCTTCGGGGTCGTGGGCGAGCTGTGTCGCGGGAACACTCACTCCCGGTTACTTCCTTCAAATGGTCACGGAAGCCGGCTTTTTGTTTATGGAGACCACATTCAGCGTCGGCGAAAACCAGATTGCATTTGAGCTGAACCGAACCCTGCTCGGGCGACTTTCCTTACCGCCGTTCTCCGAGCATCGCTTCTGAGGAGCGAAAAGTCGAACTCGGTCAAACTGATCTTTTCGAAAACTAATATCGACATCATAGCGAATACGCCTGAAGCGGGTAAAGCCAAGGAATCGTTGCCACGATGGCCGAGGCTCTCAAAATCGTCGCCATTTCCCGCTACAAAGACCCGCAAGGCTTTCGTGCTGCGCAAACTAGATTCTTAAAGTACCGGGGCTTTGCCAAGAGTTGCCCTATTGTAATGAACTTACCTCCTATTAACCTAGTGGATGCTCAAAAGCTTGATGCGGCCGTCGCCCTGTTTGAAGCGCAATTACGAGAGCACGAGATAACGACGCCCCCGCGACGATTTGCGTGTGGTAATTCAGACAGTAATAGCGGACCAGCGTTATGCTTTATGCTCGTGGCAAACGCGCCCGATGGCGGCTCGATAGGTGTTGCCTACGCGAGTTCTCTACTCAGCTTGGAACTCGGTGGAGTCAGCGGTTGGTTAGAAGAGCTTTACGTCTTACCGCAGTGGCGTGGTCGGGGAATCGGCTCCCGCATGGTAGCGGAGGTAATCGCCCACGCCAGGGAATTGGGCTGGCGAGCACTCGACCTCGAGGTGGAAGCTAGCCATCAGCGCGCAATCTCGCTTTACGCTCTGCACCAATTCCAACCTCATTCTCGGAGCCGATATTATCGTGTTCTTTAGAATCGGGCTCAAACAACCGCGTCGTACCAAAGTCTTTTCGAATTAGTAAAAACCTTGTAAGTAACTTGCCCATTTCGCGACTTATCTTTATGAAATGCCGATCTCCTGACCGGAGCAGTCGGGACGCCATGAGGCGGGTCATCATAATGGGATAAGAACGCAAGAAGCCGATTGGCGAGAGCGAAAGTATCGATAATACCGTGAAAATTTCGCCAGTTACTAATGCCAACCAAACGCTCGACCTGGTCGACAGGCCGAATTTTAACGTAGTAATCATCTACCAGGACAGCGCAGCGGGCAAGCGGGCAAAGCATTTCTACGATCAAGTGATTCGGGAGCTCGCTGACGAATGCGACTTTAGCTTGGAACTTTGGAACTTCCAGGTGCTCGCAATTGCGGAGATTGCGAATTCGGCCGCGCAAACCGCTGCAAAGGCAGACTTCGTCATTCTTTCAATGCACGGCAAAGCTCAGCTTTCTGTCCAGACTAGAGATTGGATCGAAAGATGGTCGGGGTTAATCAGCGATAATAGATCCGCGCTGGTCGCGATGCTCGATCAACCTGGATTGAGGCGTGGCACGGCCACATCCACACTGGACTATCTACGCAAGGTAGCCGACCGAAAAGGGATTAGCTTTTACACCCACACTACTTTTGGTCTGTCAACAAACTAGAAAGGATCCGATCATGTCTTCATGGACTCACAGTGCGCAAGCGAACGAAATGGCTCATTTTTCGACGACCCGCACTCTGAGCGACTTTCCACTCCTGATCGGCGAGATGTTACGCCGTGACGACCTCCGCTCTCGGCGGCAGGCTAGACGTCGCACGCTTATTCGGAAAATTAAAGCAACCTTCGGAATTCCTTAGACCAAAGCGGACGAAGAATTCTTTTCTGGACGTGCGAAAGACCGCTCTTGTGAATCGAACTTACGAGGTACCTGATGAGCTCGCTCTCATTCAGTCGGAGCGAATCTCGACACAGTGGACCAATGAGCTTCGAAAAAACATCCGTGTTTATCCGACTTGCAACATATTGAAAGAAGGCCGCGTCGATTTTTGGATACTTGTAGAGCCACGTCTCCAATATCCGCGCCGTCTTTGTCACGTCCCAGTCTGCCGGGGCAGTATCCAGGACGTTGATCTTGGGAAATTTCTTTACCACCGATTCGAATGGCTTGGACCGTCCTTGAACCGCCGAAAACCCGAGCGGACCGGAAGTCATTACCATGTTGCCTTCGCCGCCGATAGCGTCTACAAGCGCCTGCGTCACCGAGGTTCCCATGAAATTGTTATCCGGGGTCAACCGCGTATGCACGTTGACCTGATCGTACGGTGCGATCAACGTGTCGATTGAAACTACGGGGATTCCGGCGGCAATCATCTTGTTGGCGGGGGTCGGTCAGGGTTCCTTCAGTTAACGCCTGAATTGCGAGGAAGTCCCATTTCTGAGTTGCCATATTATCGATCGCCTTGCGCTGCTTGGTAGGGCTGAGCTCGCCATCGAACCACGTGACGTCAACGTTGAATACCTTGCCCCAATACTCGGTGGCGCGCTTACCCTGAGCACACCAGGTAGCTTGAAGACCCGCATTGGAGAATCCCGCCTTTAAGGGCTTTTCTGCGCGGCCAGTGGCCTCGACCGCAAGCGCCGGACTAATTCCTAAGCGGGCAAGCAAGCCCGCCCCGCCGGCGGCCGCGACCGCATTGACAAACCCGCGCCTTGTCGACACGGAAACAAAATCGTTATTGGACATATTGTTCCCTTTCATTTGGCTGGTTGCTGCACGCGAGAATGAATTCTCCTCTATGTCACATCTGTCGGGACATGT
>DASZHC010000040.1:0-3934 GCA_035938215.1 Chthoniobacterales bacterium | reverse complement strand
TAGAGGTCGGACCATTGGAGCGACCTGCTGTCCGCCAGAATCTCTCCATTCAAATAGCGAGGAAATGCCGCCGCGGTCGTCCGGTTAGGCGTGTTCACAAGTTAATTGAAGAGGCAAATTGACAATCGGTTTCCTGACCATCGGTTCAAACTCTTTCGTCCTTTTCTCAGGTCGGGGCACCCTCAGCAAACCCAATATCGCTTTTCGGTTCCGGCAGAATCTCGCCCTTCTCCAGCCTCGATTGGATATCTTCCTCGACTATCTCGACAAGCTTGGCATACGCCCCTATCCGATTCTCGTCGTGGCACACACCTCCCACAAAGAGCACTGGACAGTAACCAATGAAAGCCTGATCCTCGTCGGACCACGACACGAACAAGGGATAACGGTCACTTGGTTTTCCGCGCCTTTTCGATCGCTCTGCCAACATTTTTTTCTTCATAGTTCTTGGCGTCGCCTGGCATGCGCCCAGCACGCCGCGTGGACGATTCCGGCTCCGCCGACGTGATCGTAGGCCCCGTAACCGTCACTTTGCAGGACGCCCTCGAAGTTACCCAGGAATCGTTTGGGCCCTTCTCGCTCACGACCCATTCGAAAGTCGAAAACCACCGGCGTGCAAGCAATGATCTGCTCTTTCCTCGGCAGATCCGCTGGTAAGTTCCTGCCTGCCCGGATGCTTGCGCGCCGCTTTAAGCGGCAGTTGCAATTGTTCCCGTTGGCTCTCGGCTTCGACTTCGACGCTGCTGACGCCAGGCTCTAACTCCAGCAACTCCAGATGCGCGTCGGAAAGTTTTTCGCTGCCGGGCCCGTACTTCTCGATCCGTACCAGCCGCAGTCTTTCTTCCAATACCCGGACTTTATACGCTGCGAACCTGAGCCGATCCCGATCAATGGATAAAGAGCCGTTGAGCTTTTCGAATAGTGCCTCCGGAAGCCTTTCCTTGAGCTGGTTAACCAGCGCTGGATCCTGCATTTTGAGGGGAGTAAAACTGCTGCTCAACTTGAGACACAACTAACAAAAATGCAGTTTATTTAATAGTCTTTTCTTAAGCTTTTCGCTGCCAGGAATCGTTTTTCGATATCAGTCTCTGCGCCGCGTGCGCGTCAGATCTATTCCACCTAACAAAAGCGAAAGCTCCTCATGACTCAACGTCACTCGATCCGATTGATCCCTGCGATTTACAAGCATTGCTCGTCGCGGGCAACCTTAACGATACCGTGCTAGAAATCCGTACGTGGGACCAAGCCGCCGTCGAAACAGGTCGCATCAAGCAGGACCAGATAGACAGGCTTAAGGGAGAAAACCGCGTTGTCGAGAGCACCTCAAATGCAGCGCCAACCGCTGCCCATAGTTAGCTAGCTACGATAGTCGGCGACGGTAACATAAGTCAGTAGCCCACACAGGCCAATCCGCTGTTCCGGTTGGAGATGTTCAGCGAGCCGGTCCATTGCCTGCGGTCCCGGTACGGCTTCCATTTCCACCAAGACGGCGTCGAGCCGATTCACTAGAGCAAGAAAGCTGTACATGAATGGTCCAACATAAATTGTGATGAATTTACCTTTCTGATCGCCACCGTTCATCGATGCGTACGCGCTGAGCGGATAGACGACCTTATGGGAAAACTTCATCTCCTGAAGTATCGGTAACACAGAGCGCGCAACTCGGTCGGCGTCCGCAAGATCGACGGATACGTGCACCTTATACCCGCCAGCGAACGGATGCTGCACCACACGACCGACTACCTTCACCGCTGGCATCCAGTACGCGAAGATTACACTATCGATTACGTCATAGCCACTATAACCGATTAGTTGGCCGTAAATCTCCATACATGGTCAACCTTGTTCAGTCACGCTCTGCAAGTCAAGAATTCTATAATACAACGCGGCGAGGAGTAATCTTCACCACCCGGGTCTAAAGTCGCCCGCAGATTTCCAATCGATCTGGCGATGGAATTTTTCATGTCGGATCACGGAACCGGAAAAGAGCCGGAGAGGTCGGTCCAGTGAAGATAGGTAAAGACCCAGATCGCGGACAGGATCGAACGCTCTACGATCCTGTAAGAGACGCATAAGAGCAAGTCTGGTCCCACTGGACTCCGGACCAACTCTACCGTTAAGTGATGACGGTCCGATCAAAGAAATCTTTCCAAATGTCAAAACGAAGCGGCTTCGAAAGGACGGCGGCTCCCGCTCCGTCGCAGAATACAGTGATGTTCTGCTTCCGACCATCCTACTTTCATACCCAAAGGCAATGCTAATCCGTCGAGAAATGTATGGGAGAAGTTGATTAAACAGGGCGAGACTCAATGATTACGATCGGGACTACGATCGGGATTGAGGCGTATGAAATCATTACTTTCTGTCCTTGCGCTGGCTTTCGGCGCATTGACTTTTCAATCGTGTGAAGTTTATCCGACTGGAACTTCCCGTACATATTACGACGGTGGCGGCTACTACGGTGGCGGCTATTACGGAGACGGAGGCTACTATGGCGATAGTTATTACGGTGGAGGTGGTTACGGCCCTCCTGTCGTTGTATCTTCAGGATACCGCGACTACCGTCACGGATACGGTTACAACAGCGGGTATTACGACCGTGAAAACGTTCACGTCAATCGGAACGTCCATGTTAGCGGAAATGTGCACGGTAATCGGAACGTCCACGCTAATCGAAATGTTCAGGTTAATCGGAACGTTCACGTCAACCGAAACGTCCACGTCAATCGAAACGTAAACGTTCATCATCAGTAAATTAGCTTCCGGTCAAAACCGCCAATGAGATCCCGATAGCGATTGCATTCGGCGACGAAACTATGGCCAGAATTTATAATTGAATGACCGCGCCCCGAGCCGCTGCAACCTTTAGGGATCGGGACGTGGCCTCGTCTGGTAGATTCCTTTAACCGTGTCCGAAAAGAGACCGGCGGAACAGGAATCGGAAACTCTAGATCGGTTCTCGATGGCTCTCAATCCGCACCGGGAGATTGAGGCTTTTCACGACGTTTCGAAAATGTGCCAGGTCTCGGTTTCCCGCTGCCCTTCCTCCTCTATTCGTGCCTTTTGCAGAGAAAACAACGAATCGAACCAAGCAACTTCATCGGGGAGTTCCGGGTAAAATGCCCTGCTCGCCTTTTTCTTGGGTGTTGAAGCGTTTTCGTCGTCTCTCATGGGGTTCTCTAATGAGAGTACCGGCGTGCGCGTTAACCATCGTTGACGCACGCCGGTCGGGTGTTTCTCGCTGTTTTTATGGCAAGCCAAGCACTCACTTAGCTCAGCAACTATGACGGTAAAAACTGTATCTATGGAAAAGCTGAAAATCAATAGATTATATGATATTGATAAGGACTTTTCGGGTTTGTTTTTTTTTGGTGACGGCGAGGGGCAAGCGTTTATCCAGGAGCACTTTGCGACTGCCTATAATTCGAGCAATTTAGTCTAGGCAACTTCGACGCCGAATGCCCCTAACGGAGGATCAAATATACAAGCGCAAGTTCTACGAGGACTACCGCAAGTCGCGAAACGCTTAACTTCCAAGCAACTTTTTTTCCATGAAGTTCGGGCTTGATCTGCCGCCGCAAAAGCGGGTATATGCCGGCTTTTTCGTTTATTCGTTCTGCATGGGCAGCCTGCCGCCACGGCTGCCCGACCTGCAGCGGATGATGCAGATCAAAGAGGGGTTACTCGGTTTCGGCCTCATCGGCGTCGCCGCGGGAACGCTGGTGTCGCTAGGCTTCTCCGGGCCGATCCTCGAGCGCATCGGCTATCGCCGCTCCATCCTGACGCTGATCCCGCTCTTGGCGTTGCTCTATGCGATCGCGAGTTTTGCCGGCGGGCCGCTGGCGTTTTTCCTGCTGCTGTTTCCGGTGGGGATCGTCATCGGCGGCATCGAGATCATTTTGAACCTCGAAGCCGACCGCACCGAGCACATGAT
>DASZHC010000039.1:0-3091 GCA_035938215.1 Chthoniobacterales bacterium | reverse complement strand
GGGAGGGTTGCTTTGATTTGAGGGCGGGTCGCTTTCATTTGGATCCCCAGCCGCAAAAGCGGAGAGGGAGCACAGACACAATAATCCAATCGCAACGGGAAGAGCTCTGTAGAGTATCGAGGCGAGTGAATTCCTTTTTGTCGAAGCATACAAAGACCACGAACACAATAATCTCGGGGTATTCTTCATATAGTAACGTCGCTTCGCGGTTGCTGGGAGAATTCAATGGCTATATAGCGCTTTTGGTTGAATCCTTTCTGTGAAGATCGTAGCAAGACGGCATGTTGGGTGTCAATAGATCGGTCCCATCTTTCTGCAGTCGGAGATCCAAATCCTGTGAACCAAGCGCTGTATTTAGTAGCCGGTCGCCCCTGGTAAGGAGTCGTGTTCAAACGAGATTGCGACGCCGTACGCCTATTCATTGAGGGAATGCCCGGTCTGTCACAAAGGTCGCGTGCTGGTGATCGAAATCCTTCCGCGAGGCCCGCACAGGCATAAGTTGCGGGAAATCCACACGTGGCACGGCTCGCGCGCGAGCACTTGATGGTGATCTTGCCGCAACGCGGCCTGCTCGTGCCCGAGATTGACGTCAAAAAACAAGTCAAGTTGCTGCGCACGCGCCGGCGGCCGTCACTTTGTGATCTATCTGGCGATAGTTGGAGTCATGGGATTCCTGTTTACACGCCTCCCCAGATCGTTTCTACCGGATGAGGATCAAGGGATCCTATTTTGCACAGGTCACAACCCCACCGGGAGCACCCCAGAAATACACGCAGGACGTATTGGACCGGATGAATGAATATTTCCTTCGCTCCACCTGCGGCGATTGAGCTCGGCAATGCAACCGGGTTCGATTTCGAATTGATCGACCGGGCGAACGTAGGTCACGCCGAGTTGATGGAAGCACGGAACCAACTCCTTAAGATGGCTAGCCAAAATCCGAACTTGGCGGCAGTTCGTTCCAATGGGTTAAACGACGAACCACAATACAAAATCGAGATCGACCGTGAAAAAGCAAACGCGCTCAGTCTGACTGTGTCGGATGTGAACACTACCCTCTCCGCCGCTTGGGGACACCTTTCTGATTGCCTGTCAGTACTCGATTTACTTTAAGCTTAAGCTGCGAGAAGTATGTAACGTGGAACTCCGTGCCTCTTAATGAGTGGGCTGCAGGTTCGATTCCTGTGCCGCCCATACCTCTGTACGGTTCACCTAAACAGTATGAATAACGTTTCTTCCGCCCAGTTTGTACTCCAAGCCAGAAAGCAACACTATCGAATTATGGAAACGCAACGGATCTCGTTTCTTTCGGGTCTCACCGTAGCAATTGCGGTTCCCGTTATCCTCAATGCGGCCAGCTTGTCCTGGAATCCGAATAAAATCGCAAAAGACAATGGGATCGTCATCCTGGCCGAAGAAACCGCCAAGCCCGCCCCGAAGGCCCGGATGAACGTTGATAGCAACGGTGTAATTTTGAAGGGATACGACCCAGTTGCCTACTTTACCCGTCACCAGGCCGTCAAAGGCAACCCGGCAATTCAGACGAGGTTCGGGGGTGCGATCTACTATTTTGTTTCCGTGGCCGACAAAGTCGCGTTTAGGAAGAATCCTTCCAGATATGTTCCGCAATATGGGGGCTTCTGCGCTTATCACGTCAGCAAAGGCGAATTGAAGGACAGCAATCCGGCGGCCTTTTTGATCTATAAAGGCAAGCTCTATGTTTGTTCTGCCGCCGATAGCGCGAAAGAATTTCGCAGTAATATCGACGAAAATATACGAAAAGCCGACGATTACTGGCTTCCGCCTGGCAGGGCCGAGGGACAACCCTACAACCAGCTCGGTCCTCGATGATTATCACAAATAAATGGATTCGTGAACGGAAAACTCGAAAACAAAGTAGCAGTTGTGACCGGCGTCAGTGCCGGCATTGGCTTTGGCGCCGCTAAGCGTTTCGCCGACGAAGGCGCTCGAGTCTTCATCACTGGCCGCCGCCAATCGGAGCTCGATAACACGGTCGCGGCGATCGAAGGCAACGTCACCGCCATACAGGGCGATGTCTATAATCTTGCCGACATTGATGGCATTTGCGAAACCGTGAAGATTGAGGCGGACCGGATGGACGTGCTCTTTGTCAACGCCGGTTTTTACGAGTTTGGCAAATTTGGTGAGATCGCCGAGGAACATTCCGATAAGACGTTCAACACCAATGTCCGCGGCCTGCTGTTCGCCGTGCAAAAGGCGCTGCCGCTGCTTTCGCAGGGATCATTATCCTCACTGGCTCAATCGCATCGATCAAGGGATTCGAGACCTTCTCGGTCTACAATGCGAGCAAGGCGGCGGTCCGGTCTTTCGCCCGCAGTTGGATCAATGATCTCACGGGAAGCCGCATTCCTGCCCATGTGCCAAGGGGAATGCCAGATTTTACGTCCGAAATCGATTTTTAAAACGGGTCTAGAAATCCATCAAACGATCAAAAGTGTGGCAAACTGTGGCGCGACGAGTTTCCTCCTGTGCTCGGCGGGGACTTGAACCCGCTTTCAGGGTTCTAGTTTTCCGCCATTTTCCATGGCATTGCCCTGGGAAATTGTCATCAGGGTAGCAACCTGTGGAAAGGAGCGGAAGTAAAACTGTAGTAAATTGTAGTGAGTCTACGTACATTTTTTCTATCGGGCGGTCGAGGCACCAAAAGCATTCGCGATCCATCAATACCCGGTCGAAAAACGTTGCACCGTGAGTTGGCATATCAAATCGGCTCTGGGCCGGGTACTCGATGAAGCCCAGCAAGCACTGGAGCAACGCTTGAGCCGGATTAGCCGTCCAGAAAGCGCTTCCGCTGCTTAAGGATAGGGGGGTGATCATCCTGAATGCCTCGATCGTCGCCTCGATTGGCATGGAAGCCTTCAGCGTTTACAGCGCGACGAAAGCAGCGGTTCGTTCCTTCGCCCGCACCTGGACCAGCGATTTGAAGAAGCGTAAAATTCGCGTCAACGCCATCAGCCCCGGCGTGGTGCCAACTGAGGGATATCAAAGCTTGGGCAACGAAGAGCAGGTCGCGCAATTCGCTGCGCAGATGGCGACACAAATCCCGCTC
>DASZHC010000038.1:0-4650 GCA_035938215.1 Chthoniobacterales bacterium | reverse complement strand
TCTTTGGGATTATTTTGTTCGACTCCATAGTTTCGCACGATCCTGAGCAAGGGAAGGTAAGTAAAGGTCATTCTTACAGGGGTCGAGCTTAATTTTGGCGGCTAAATCGATGTCACAAAGTGAGCGTCCAATCAACAATCTTATCCGAGCTGTTCCATTGCAAGCTGGGTTCCTTCGACGCGTGCACGAATCTTTGCAAAGGCGGTTTCTCGGGCCGTGGAAAGATCATCGCCAAAGGGCGAAAAGCCGCAATCGTCGGTTGTTCCGAGCTGGATCAGCGGGATGAAGTCGGACGCTTCCAGCACCCGGTCTCTTACCTCTTGGGGAGTTTCGACTTTTGGATTGATCGGATCGATTACCCCGACAAACACGCGGCGTGGCGGGTGCAAATTCTCGCGCACAATCTGCAGAACGCGCCGTCTGTCGACTTCGCTTGCGAGCTGCATGTAGAAGCTCCCGACGTTTAAGCTGAAAAGGGAAGGCAATAATCCTGAGTAATCAACGTCAGCGCTGTGCGTCGAATCGCGATCGCCTCCTGGGCAGGTATGAACTCCGATACGCTTTCGCTCCTCCTCACTGAACTGGTCGAGAACGCGGTTAATCAATGCGATGAAAGAGGACAGCAGCTGTCCTGACGGGTCCAGTTTGACTGCCAGCCTACCCTCGGTGAAGTCGATCTGCACGCAGTGCGCTCCGTGGTCCAGACAGCCGCGAATATCAGTAGCTGATTCTTTAACTAAATTTTCGAGAAATTTTTCCTGCGGATAGTTAGGAATACCGTCCGACGGATACAGCAGGCTAAGCGCTGAGGGAGAGATGACCGCTTGCTTAATCGGAATACGCGTAAATTTCTTCGCCGCCTGAAGGTAACTCGATGCGTAGGTTTTATATCGAAAGGGCCCTGAGGAGAGTTTAGGAAGTTGGCGAACGTGCCCGTCCGCAAATTGAATTTTGACGCCGCCGGGATCTAGGTTGGATAAACCGTGGATCGGATAAGTGGCGAAACTGGGTTTTGTCTGCTCACCGTCAGTGATAACCGGTGATCCGGTGGCTTCGAACTTCTCAATGGTCTCTCGAACTGCCTCGCCACAAATCGAATCGAACTCTTCCCGAGATAAGCTTTCTCGTTCGTATTGTTCGAAGGCCGTAATGACCTTTTGCGGGCGCGGGATGCTCCCTATCGGTTCGGTGGGGATGGTCATATCCAAGCCTAGGAAAGACTCAGCCGCCAGGCAAGCTTTGCCGCTGTTTGCCATCATTTCGCACGCGTCCAATGCCTCTGCGTATTGCCCATCCGACCATTGCTGCGATACCGATCATCACGAGCTGGGCAGTAATGATAGAGGCGCTCAATGCCACAATGTCAGCGCCCGGATGTGTCTTCGCCAACACCTGACCGGCCATGGGCAACATCGCAGCGCCTGCCGAAAATACCCGGCATTCTCCGGCAAAGATCGTGGATTCTGAGGGCCGACGGTGGATCGCCTGCCTCAGCGCCGGCGACTTGCCATTCCTTGAGAGGTGTTCATCTCCCCATTTGCGACGGGAGGCGTCGGACTGTACTTAAATCGTGGACGAAGACAGTTTACTGCTGTCACGCTGCAAACAGGTTTTGAGCCTCGTCACTTGGTTGGGGTGACGTCCCACGTCCCGTCCTCTCTACATCCCATCATTTATGAAGGGTGGCCCCTTGCGTCCGTGCCTGTCTATCACGGCAGGCGGCGTCACGTGTGGCTTGACATGTGTCGGGAGAGCCGCCTCGATGAACACATTTGCTTGCAGGTTAAGCGTGTCGGTATTTCGCTTGATAATGTCGGCAAGCGTGGTGTTTGAGATCATAGAGGCCGTTTCGTCGTTAAACCGTTCATTCAGCCAGAAGAAACGATCTCCCGCCCTTAGAGCGTTAAACTGCCTAGCGATAATCGCTTGGAAAGTAGGGCCTACGATGGCACCGGGAGCGTGACTTTCCGCCAGGCCACCGATGAATAAATCGACATTGTCGATGGTGCCGTAGACGGTTTGAAGGTATTGCTGCAGGACCAGATCAGGGGTCAACTCCGCGAAGGAATCGTATCGCTCAAGCCCGATCGCATGTCGCGTCTGGTTGAGCGAGCCAAGTCCCACATCCCTCTCGCGCTGGATGTCGATGGCGATGAGATCAATTTCGTCTATGCCGCCGCCGACAAGACCCGCAAATAATAGGTTGCGAAGCGCCGCCACTACGTAGACATCGGTCGCCTGAGAAAAGTCCACACCGATGGAGCGTATCAACGGGTTGATGCCATTCGACTCGTCTATTTCGGGTGTGTTGAAGAAGGACTGCGCTATCGATTCGGTGAAGACCACGTTTCCGTTGTTGTCGAGTCCTTCCTGCGTGTCCGATACCTGTGTATGTAGCCGGAAAGCAGCGGTAGAAAACTCCTGTGTCACTTGCGCATCTATATTCGGATTATAGCCACGGTAGGCTCCTAACACAGGCCCGATAAGAAGAGGCAAATACTCCTGATAAACGATGTTTTGATATTCCGCCGTTGTGATGGCTTTTGCCATATTGTAAAGCTGGTCACCCGTCCATTCGGAATGCTCAGCTTTGAGAGTACCAACCCAGAAATTATGCTCGCGCATAAACAGGGTCGTCAGTGCGGTCAACTCCGGGTTTTCCATCACCCGTGGATCGCCGGTAACGAATGTGTCGTTTATTACCGGGAGCGCTTGCCCATTGGCGGAGCTTACCAACGTTCCGTCGGCGTTACGCAAGGAGGCGGCTATCTCTACCGTCGAGCCGTAAAGTTGGGAAAGATCGAGGTACCCTGCGACGGTATTAATAATAGTGTTGGTGTCCGGGCTTCTCGCGTCCCGAGTCATAAGGATGCTGGTTCCAGAAGCAAAAACCGGATCACCCGGCGGCACGAGGATATTGATGGCTGCTGAGGTTAGCGGCGTTTCTTCCAGATCGAGATCATGATCGACGAACTGTCCGAAAACGTATAGCCATGCTGAAGCAACCGGATCGGTCGTCTGACCGTTTTGACCATTCGCACCTGTGCCTCCTGAGATGACGTTGCTGATAGTTCTGGGGTTTGGGCCGTTTACTAGTCCGTCATCAGTTCCGGGAGCGAAGTTAAGCGGAGCCAGGGCAATCTCTGGCGAGCCAGGGACGACATCGAGATCCGGATTTTCGCGGTTGTTGCCGGAACCGCCGATCGGGCGAAACTCTTCGAGTAGGTTTATTTGAGGGCTACCCCTCCCCCGAAGATCGGCCGCCATTGCCGATACCACCGTGAAAAATAATAAACACGCTATGGCTTCGGGAATAAAGTTGTAAGCGGGCAAAAGGAGCCTTTTGAGTTTTGCTAAGGGCGCATGGCCGAGAGCTTTGTGCGGTTCTCCCCGCGTTTTTTGATATCGCAAGAGTGACGTATTTTTGCTCATATTAGTTTCTTTTAGACATAATTAGGACATATAGCAAGCTATTTTAGGGAAAAAATACAAAAAACGGTCATAAAAAGTTGAATGGGTATTGTGATTTTGAAACCACCAGAATAGGACAAAAGTGGTCGAGAACAGTGTTGCCCTTTAAGGATGAGTTTACCGTGCCCCTACCTGAGAAGAGGGCAGGATGCAGCCGATGAGCCGTGACCAGACTTATCCTCTGCTTGCTCGTTGTCTCAAGGGGCAAGGTGCGACAGTTATAATTGGCCGGCGCATTGACTTTCGTGCCCTTCGGCTAAAACCCTTCGCGGATGCGCAACGACCTTGTCCTCGAAGTGGCGATAGACCGTCTTGATCGATACGCCCGCTCGGCGAAGCTGCCAAGCATTTGGATGACCATCCGGGGTCAGCTAACCCGGAATGAGAAAGCGCATTTGGAGGGCGAAAAGACGGGGTTGAGGCCGGCAAGTCTTCTTTCGAGGAAGCGGTCAAGCCGACACTGGAACAGCCGGTGCAACGCTTTGAGCATTATCAACTGGTGACGGGCGAACACGGGACACCGGTCGAGTTGGGTCGCGGTGGTTCTGCCTTGTTCTTCGATAGAACGGATTCCTTCATCAACGGCCGCAAGCATCTCGTCAGTTTCCGCGGCGACCCAAAGGTCCTTGTTTGGAGCGTTTCACAGTCTTAAGCTGTCTCAAGTCTTGAGTGGATTGTATTACAAGTTTCTTTCGATGAATGACTTGCGTAAATACATTGGCGTTATTCCCTCCTCTACCTTACCGCATTTTAGGAGCTCAGCCCCTGCAAGTTGAACAAGGCGATTATCCGAGCGGGGCAGGGTTTGATGCGATCGGCTCACGCTCTGTCGATGGCAAATCGGCAATCCATCTCCCACGTATCGATATTTTTCCGGGTATTTCTCCGTCCGCTTCTCCGGCGACCTCAAATCCGCCTTCGGTCTGAGAGATTGTGGTCTTGTACAGCCAATCTCGCCGGACCCTCCGTCGTGCTAGCTCACTTCGATACCTCGATGAGAAAAGCGTTGCCGACAACACCTCCCACTCCTGCGTGTAATCACCCCAGAAAACCTTTCCTTCTATTATTGCGTCGAATCTGAAGCAGTCGATTATCGCAATCCCCTTGCTTTTGAGTCCCGTACTCAGGTCCGAGAACTCGACCTCGTAAATTCCGTCACGCATTCTGACTTCGTACAAG
>DASZHC010000037.1:0-10554 GCA_035938215.1 Chthoniobacterales bacterium | reverse complement strand
CAATCGCCTGCCAGTCCGCAACGCCGGAATACCCCTGTTCCTTTGTCCGGCCATGCACCGCTATGGCGGCAATTCCAACACTTTCCAGGATAGTTGCGGTTGACATGGCATTAATTGTTTCCTGACTCCAACCCAACCGAATTTTCGCGGTGACGGGTATAGGGGCAACTGCTCGTACCACCGTCGAAGCTACCCTTTCCAGAAGAGGGCAATCCCTGAGCAACGCGGAGCCTCCATGTTTGCAAACGACCTTGTTGACCGGACAACCGAAGTTGAGGTCAATGAAATCCGGCTGCACCCAGTCGATAACCGCCTTCGCGGCGTCAGCCAAACGATCCGGTTCGGCTCCAAACAATTGGACCCCGATCGGTCTCTCCTCCGGCAGGAACTTAAGCATATCCCTGGTGCGCCGATTCCTGTGCAAGATACCATCTGCAGACACAAATTCGGACACGAGAACGTCCGCGCCTTGTTCCTTGCACAGCCTTCTGAATATGGAATCTGTCACGCCCGCCATCGGCGCAAGATAAACGGGCTTCTTGTTGTGGAACCAGGGCAGCATGCAACCGGTTATTCTACAGTCGGCGCTAAAACCCGCAAATATTGTCAACGCAGATTAGAGCCCAGCTACGATTGCGACTGCGGCGTCTGGGCTTGAGGGGCCAATAGCGCATAAACTTCCTTCTGCAAGGAATCCAGTTGATCCAATTTCAATCGCGGATCCTCGATAATGAATACCTCGCCGGTCCTGGTGTGTTCATAAATCAGGTATTTTGCGCCGCCGTTTTCCCTGACATCAACCTGCTTTAAGGTCTTCTTGCGCTCTAACATAATCGACAGCACGTACCGGGCGTTGACATGCCCTGGACGATCCTCATGCAACAATTTGCGAAGCAGAGCCTCGCCGGATTCCTTTGCAACAGGCTCCGGCACAGGCGGCGCGGGCGCTTCGTACCTTGATTTCCAAAAAGAAAAGGGCGTAACCTTATCCTTAATCTCCAGCCATGCCTGTTCCGAAACATCCTCTCGGCGAAATCCGTTCCGATCTCGATAGAGCAGCGTGTAAATGACCGCGCCATCGGTAAAAGGTTCTTCGGACTTCGCGCATTGGTGAGCGCGCGCTTTGATTTCCCATTCTGGCACCACTTCACCGAGCACTAAGCATAAGATGGTGCAAGGTTCAACGCTGAAGAGCCAACAGATTTTCGTTGTGCAACAAGCGAGGCCGCGCCTCAGACCGGCGAGGTAATGGGTGGAGCGGTCGCGCTGGGAGCAGCGTCGACTGGGGTGAAGCGGCCTCGCTCTTGCGGGACTGAAATTTGTGAAAGTTAAAGGTCCGGGCAAATCCCCGCGCAGCACGCTGCGTTTCGGCCCTTGGTTCGTGCATGCGTTTACAGGTGTTGCGGGAATCCGGTATCTTTATATGATTTTCGCGGTCCCGCTTATAGAATCCTTGAAAAGCAAAACCGCCAAATAATTAATGTGCGGATACACAAAAAACTTGACTCATTTGCAACCAGTTTTGCTTTTCAAGGATCCTGGAACAGTTCTCTTCACATTCAAAGCATGGAAACGGTAATAGCGCCAGGTTCGACGATTGGCCTCCTGGGAGGAGGCCAGTTAGGCCGAATGTTCGGCATCGCCGCCCGAAGAATGGGATATCGAGTCCATACGTTCGAGCCCTCTCCCGACAGTCCGGCCGGCCAGATATCGGACCGTGAATTTAACGGCTCTTTTACCGAAGGACCTCTGCTCGATGAGTTTGTTGATTCGGTCGATGTTGTGACCTTTGAATTCGAGAACATCCCGGCAGAAGTCGTAAACCGGATTTCGCAAAAAAAACCGGTGCATCCTCGCGCAGAGGTTCTGCATATATGCCAGAATCGGGAACGGGAAAAGAATTTTCTTCGCAATCATCAGTATCCGCATACACCCTTTGCGATTGTTTCAAATCAGGCAGAACTCGACGCAGCCATCGATGAAATTGGCAGTCCCTGTGTTCTTAAAACAGCCGATTTCGGCTACGATGGGAAAGGGCAGAGGAAGATCGTCATGGGCGAACATTTTGATTTTAAAGAATTCTCCTCTGAGCGCGCCGTTTTGGAAAAGTGGATTTCATTTGAGCATGAACTTTCGGTTATATGCGCACGTGATGAAAGAGGCAATACCTGCTCGTTTCCAGCCTCCGAGAACATTCATTTCAAACATATTCTTAGTCATTCGATTGCACCGGGTAGAATTGCACCTGAAATCGCCCTTCTTGCTCGGTCGATTGCGCAGAGTATCGCCAACGACCTCGATGTGGTCGGATTGATTACCGTCGAATTCTTTCTAACTCAGGGCGGCAGCTTGTTAGTCAATGAGCTTGCTCCGCGTCCTCATAACTCCGGCCACTATACATTTGATGCGTGCGTAACAAGCCAGTTTGAACAGCAATTGCGAGCGGTTTGCGGTCTGCCCTTTGGATCTCCCGACCTGCTGTGTCCCGTCGTAATGGTTAATCTTTTTGGAGATCTTTGGGATGCAGTCGGCGCGCCCGATTGGAAACTTATTGTCCGACACCCGAGAGCCAAGCTTCATCTGTACGGGAAATTGGAGCCGCGTCCGGGCAGGAAAATGGGACACTATTGCGTGCTGGGTGAGACCATCGAAGCAGCACTGAGCCAGGCCCTCGATATAAGGCAGGCACTTATTCATAACAAAGAATTAAGGTATCAGTCCGCCTCGGACCCTCTTGCCGGCGGCCCACTTTGAACGCAACGAGATCACCATTAATATGCGAGACTATTTCGGGGACAGGACACTAGCTTCGATATTGGCCGTGCAAATTCTTGGCGCCGTTCCTGGATTGCCGGCTTGGAGCTTTCTTGCAGAATATTCCGCCACCCCCCTCGCACGGGCGACTTTTGAATTGGCGGAGCAGGAGAGCCTGGTTTTGGCCCCGGATTCTCACAAAAAGGTCGTTATTCGCCTCCAGATTGCCGGGAACGCTCAATTGGTCCCGGTTGAGGCTGAGTTGGCTGACACGACAGCCAAAAGGGAAAGAGGACTGATGTTTCGCAAATACCTTCCCGAAAACTCAGCGATGTTGTTCGTATTCGATCCTCCGGCCCAGGCAACATTCTGGATGAAGAATACTCGCATACCCTTATCGATTGCCTTTGTCGACAGCCAGGGGCGGATCTTGGAGATCAGATCGATGAAGCCGTTCGATAAGACTTACATCTCAAGCATTTCCAGTACCGTCGCCTATGCGTTGGAAGTGAATTCGGGCTGGTTCGGCCACCACGGCATTCGGCTGGGAGCAAGAATTTATGGAATGCCGCCGGTGAGCGACACGTCACAACGCCATGTAAGCGGTGAATATCGTTGCACAAGTCTTTTGGAGTGAGGCGCGAATTGCGTTCCTTGCGCTGTGCTGGATGCTTGGCTTATCAGCCTGTGAGCAGAAGAATTCCGATTCGAGCCCTTTTGGCCTCAGGGTCGTCCAACTCAAAATAGCGGATTCTTCTCTTTTCGCGGAGATTGCGGATACCCCCCAGACATCGGCAAACGGACTCATGTTTCGGGATTCTTTGCCCAAGGATCATGGCATGCTATTTGTTTTTGAAAAACCGCAAACGGCTTCCTTCTGGATGAGAAACACGAAAATACCGCTTTCGATCGCCTACATCGATTCGGCGGGCAAAATCCTCGAGATTGAATCGTTGAAACCACTCGATGAAACTCCAGTCGGGAGCGCTTCCGGCCAAGTC
Organism: Chthoniobacterales bacterium; assembly: GCA_035938215.1. Lineage (GTDB taxonomy): Bacteria > Verrucomicrobiota > Verrucomicrobiia > Chthoniobacterales > JAFAMB01 > DASZHC01. The sequence continues at coordinate 6,799 of DASZHC010000037.1, read as the reverse complement.
GCATTCGCTCTGGAGGTCAACGAGGGTTGGTTTAAGCGCAACGGAGTCTCGCCAGGGGCAACGATCAGCGGCATTCCGAGAAGATAAAAATGAAAACGAAGGAACATGCGATTGAACTCCTCGAGACCATTGCAAGACTCCTGGAGCTTAAAGGCGAGAATCCGTTCAAAGTTCGGGCTTACACGAATGCCGCACGAGCCTTGGAAACGTTTTCAGGAAGTTTTCAATCGGCAGTCGCCGAAGATACGCTTAGAGAGCTTGATGGGATTGGCGATGCAATCGCTAAGAAAATCTCGGAATATGTCACTACCGAGCGGCTCGAATATTTCGAGAAATTGCAGGCCGCGTTTCCTCAAACGATCTTTGAACTCTTTGAAATTCAGGGTTTGGGCGCCAAGAAAGTCAAAGCCCTTTACGAGCAGTTGGGAATCAAGACGATTGCTGAACTTGAAGCTGGCGCAAAGGATGGCACCGTTGCAGCCTTGCCGGGATTCGGAGAAAAAACCGCGGCAAATCTTCTGCAAGCTATCGAGCAAAGGCGCAAGCGTTCGGGGCGGTTCTTGTTGTCCGATGCAAAAATCTGGTCCGACGAACTACTGGAGCATTTTAAGGGACACCCCGACGTTTCGCGGATCAGCGCGGGAGGAAGTCTGCGAAGAGCCAGAGAGACAATCGGCGACCTCGACCTGCTCATCGCGACAAGGCACCCGGTGCGAATCATTGAACACTTTCTTACGCATGCTGCGATCGATCGCGTTCTTGCCAAGGGGGATACAAAAGCAAGCGTCCTTTTGAAGTCTGGCATTCAGGCGGATCTTCGAGTCGTTGCAAACAATGAGTTCCCTTTCGCGCTCGGCTATTTTACAGGGAGTAAAGAGCACAATGTCATCCTTCGAGGACGAGCACTGCAAAACGGATGGACGTTGAACGAGTATCGGCTTGGCCCCGATCCAGGATCACGCCGCGAATGCAAGCCTATTCCGGAAATCCACACCGAGGCAGATCTTTATAGCGCCCTGGGGTTGAGCTATATCCCACCCGAGCTCCGGGAAAATTATGGCGAAATCGAAGCTGCAGAAAATCGAATACTTCCTAGGCTTCTCGAATGGCAAAACCTTCGCGGCACCTTTCACTGTCACACAGTCGAAAGCGACGGGCGGAATACGTTGTCCGAAATGGCCGATGCCGCGTATCAACTTGGTCTCGAGTATCTGGGAATTGCTGACCACAGCAAAAGCTCATTTCAGGCGCATGGCCTTGATGAAAAACGCTTGCTGGCGCAAGTCGAGCAAATCCGCGCGTTGAACAAATCGTTTGGTAACGACTTCAGCATATTTGCGGGCGTCGAGTGTGACATACTGAGGGATGGCACACTGGACTTTTCGGACGAGATACTTTCGCAACTCGACTATGTGGTTGCTAGCGTCCATGCCTCTTTTACACAGCCGGAAAGAGTGATGACGAAACGGATCCTTCGAGCCATGGAGAATCCGTATGTAACGATTCTCGGGCATCCGACCGGGCGACTCCTTCTTTCCCGGGAACCCTATCGGGTCGATCTGGTAGAGGTGGTCAACGGAGCTGCTGCGACCGGCACGATCATCGAATTAAATGCAAATCCGAGGCGACTAGATATGGACTGGCGTTTCTGGAAGCGGGCCAAAGATCAGGGTGTCCGCTGCGCGATCAACCCGGATGCACATTCGGTTGGAGGCTTACAGGATCTCTGGTTCGGCATCGAGATCGCCCGCAAGGGATGGCTGGAACGGGAAGATGTCGTCAACTGCCTCTCAATTCGCGAAATTCCAAGCGTGCTTCGGAAAAAACGTAGTGGTATAAGCTAAGCTGAAGCCCCCAGCGAACGCTTTGCGTCCGCATTACCCGGACTCGCGACTCAGGCGGCAGGGATCCGAATCAGAATTTCGGTGTAGGTTTTACCATCGCTCGCAGCAGAGATCTCTCCGCTCATCCGCGCCAATTCGCCCTTCGCCCGGAACAGCCCGAGACCAAATCGCCCCTGTTGCGTATGTGTGGTGAAAAATGGATCAAAAACTTTCCCCATGACCTCAGCCTTAATGCCATGGCCATTATCCCGAAAACTCAAACAGACAGTCGACTGCTCCTTAGTCGCGGTGACAATCTCGGAAGTAGCATCTGCTTCTACCGCGTTCCGCAATATCTCCTCGAACGTTTCCTTCAGTTTGCGCCGGTCCCCTAGCAGTGTCACATCGTCGCCACGCTTCTTCTGAATTTTCAGAACGGGTGGAGTCGTAAGCATCTTAAACAAATCTGAAAAGGCGATCGGCTCAAAAACGAGAACCGTTGCCTTACTCAGTACGCTGGCCTCATCAATATAGCGGGATAACATTTCGGCGGCCCGGGAAATTCGCCGAACAGGTTCAAGGATTTCCTCCGACAGATTCGGCTCGAGAAGCAGAAGCCCTGAGTGACCAGAAAGGACTGTTATAATGTTGTTCGATTTGTGTATTAACCCGGCGAGCAACGAAGCATAATGATTCGCCGGAAATCCTGGCGATTGTGAACTACGCGACTGTGTAATTTCTTTCACCGAAGAGCTCAAAGAAAACAAGAACGCCCTTCCTGTCAATTCGCACAATCTTTACATCGGCTTTCGAAAGCCAATTCCACTTGATCACCCGATTTGTTGAAGTACCAGTTTTCCAACCCGTCCAGGAGTTCGGCGGCGAGGGCGTTTCTGGATATCTTGGCGATCGAAAATTGTTCCATTGCTGCCGTCGGACAGCCAGGCAGCGAGGGAGCCGATCGAATGTTAATACCAATTCCCAACACCTGAAAATCCCAGGCGTTGGAGGCTTCCAAAAGGAAGCCGCCAAGTTTACCGTTTCCAAGAACAAGGTCATTCGGCGGTTTAATGTGAACTTTCCTTCCAACCGACCGCTCGATAACCTCGGAACATGCGACAGCTGCCAGGCGCACAAGCCGCGGCAACTCATTCGCCCGCATGTGGCTTCGGAGCAGTATTGAGAACCAGAGGCCATCACCGTCTCCTGAAACCCATTTTCGCCCATAAGTCCCCCGCCCCTTTGTCTGACTCTCGGCAAATATTGCTAGTCCCTCCGCCGCACCGGAGATGCCTGCTCGCCTCACCCGATCGTTTGTCGAAGATGTCTCCCGAAAGACCACGATATCTCGACCAATCGCCATCGTGCGAAGTCTTGCGAGAATCGCGTCCGGCACCAGGGAATCCGGCTCTGCCACCAACGAAATTTCGCGTTCGGTCATTCGGAAGATAAAACCGGCTTCTTCAAGCGAACGAACCAACAATGGAAGCTCCGAGAGTTTTGTTTGTGTTTGCTCCAGAATTTCCGAAACCGAGACCGCCGTTCCAATCGGGAGCAGACGACGGAGTACCGCGGTTTGGGAGGGCTCACGCACCGATCAACTCCAACGAGAAGTCAATTGCGCGTGCCGAATGCGTCAATTGGCCTACCGAAATGAAATCGACGCCCGTCTCTGCAATCTCTCGGACAGTCTGCAGAGAAACACCGCCGCTGGCCTCGAACTTAATCCCCGATTTTCTAAGCGATACGCAGGCACGCAAGTCTTTGGGAGACATGTTGTCCAGCAGGATAGCATCCACGCCGGCGATATCGATAAATGCACGCACCTGACCGATGGAATCGGCTTCAAGCTCCACTTGAATCCCAGGATGTGCTTCGCGGAGCGCAACTATAGCTGCCTCAATTTTGGAGCCGGCCAGCTGATGATTGTCTTTCACCATGACGGCATCGTACAACCCCATCCGGTGATTTCGGCCTCCACCTGCCTTAACCGCGGCTTTTTCCAGTGCCCGCAAGCCCGGGGTGGTTTTCCTGGTATCCAGAATTTCGACACCTGTACCTCGCACTGCATCAACGAATTGCGCCGTCAACGTCGCCACCCCTGAAAGTCGCTGGATAAAATTCAAGGCCACCCTCTCCCCAGTCAGGATGCTTCTCGTCGACCCTTGCAGCCGGATTACTGTATCCCCCGGTTTCAAAGGCGTTCCATCCCCTTTCATGCGCGTGACTTCCAGGCTTGGGTCGACCTTCTGATAGGTTTCAATCGCCGCTTGCGTACCAGCGACAACGCAATTTTCCTTTGCGAAGATCCGGGCCTTCGAAACGTGTTGTTCTGGAATGAAGAGCTGCGATGTCAGGTCGCCTGGTCCGACATCTTCTGCCAGCGCAATATCAACAGGATCGAAAACTGGAGCGATCACGTTCGAGACGCCAGCGATGCACTAGCGAGATGCAATGTGCGGATATGAAAAACCTGACTCATCTGCAACCGGTTTCGCTTTTTCAAGGATTCTAGCGTGATTCCCCGCAGGCGCAACCTAGCGCATCTGCCTTTCGTTGCGATCCGGCCCTTCACCTCATCCGGTCAGACCTGTTTCAACGGCAGACTAACGGTAAACGTCGCACCGGCTCCCGGGCTGCTCTGCAGGGCGACAGTCCCACCATGGGCCTGGACGGTATGCTTTACTATCGACAGACCAAGACCGCTGCCACCGGCATCTCGCGACCTATCCTTGTGAACACGATAAAAGCGCTCGAAAAGGTGCGGCTGATCGCCAAGCGGCACACCCGGCCCATCGTCATGCACGGCGACAATCGCTTCGCGACCGTTACTATGGGCATCAACCATCACGTTGACACCGGACTTTCCCCCATGCTTTAGCGCATTATCAATTAGATTGTAGATCACCTGCTCAATGCGGAAGGCATCCGCTTCAACCCGAGGCAAGCTCTCAGGGATGTTAACTCTTACCTTTGCCGCGACCTCGCGAATGCGGGTGTCCAGGCGCTCGATAACCCTGTGAACGCATTCCCTCAACTCGACCGCCTCAAAGTTGAGACTCACCCTTCGAGATTCCAGTTGCGAAAGCGACAGAAGATCTTCAATCAGGATGTTAAGCCTCTGCGCATGTTTGTGCATCGTTTTGAGAAACCGAACATTCGTCTCGGGATCACCTCCCCCCTCGATCAGAGTCTCGAGATAGCCTGTTATGATCGACAACGGCGTGCGAAGCTCATGCGATACGTTCGCCACAAACTCTCTGCGAATCGCCTCAAGGGAGCGGATTTGGCTGATGTCATGAAATATAACCAAAGCTCCGGTCAATGACTCTCGATCGCGCGGCCGAAGACTAATTGACGTGACCTGAAAATGCTTAAGATTGAACTGGTTTCCTTCTCGTATTTCAGACTGCAATTCGACCGAGCGCGGTTCGTCCGTCTCCAGCGTTTGCTGGATTATTTGGTGCAGCAGATGATTCCGAAAAACTTCCATCACCGTGCGGTCAACCGGTGATTTCGGAAGCATGAACATCTGCCGCAACCTGTCGTTCGTGAGACGAATTCTCAAATTTCTATCGGCAATCAGAACCCCTTCGATCATGCCGGAGAGAATCGCGCGAAGACTGTAATCCTCGTCGGCAATACGACGTGAAATCTCTCGATTCCGGCTGGCGAGTTCTCCGAGGTCCCGATGAATTTCGCGCAAGATCCGGGGACCGCGTATTTCGGAGGACAGAGTGCCGTCAGTAAGAAGCCTTCGAACTTCGGCACGCAAAACCACCATCCGACGCCAGAATATAAGTGCGACGGTTATGGCGGCCCCCAGCGAAGCGAGCCATACAGCAAGAGAGCCCGTACTCACATCGTTCGGCTAACCAGGAACATGTATCCTTCGCCGCGGACGGTGACAATCCGATTAGCCACCGGCCCCAATTTTTCTCGCAGACGCCTGACGTGCGTATCAACCGTACGAGTATCGATAGCGTTTTCATATCCCCATACGTCCTGGAGCAAAATCTCTCTCGAGAGAGTTCTTCCACGGCGTTCTACGAGAAGGGCGAGCAACTTAAATTCGGTAGTCGTCAGTCGTAAAGGCCTCCCATTGAGGGCTATTTCAAAATTTCCCTTGTCGATGCAAAATTCGTCAACCGTAACCAGAGAAGGACTCTGAACCGAGCGAAGCCGGCTCAACACATTCTGGACTCTCAAGACCAATTCTCGAGGGCTGAAAGGCTTCGTTATATAATCGTCTACGCCCAATTCAAGGCCCGCGATTCGCTCGGACGGCTCAGCCTTTGCGGTCAGCATCAGAATTGGAATTGTGGAGGTTTGCGTGCTGCCACGTAGGGCCTTGCAAACTTCGATGCCGCTCATCTGCGGCAGCATAATGTCAAGCAGGATAGCGTCCGGCCTCGATTCCCTTGCGGTGGTGAGACCGGAGGGACCAGTTAACGCGATGAGCACGTCAAACCCGGCTCGGTGGAGATGATACCGCACCAAGTCAACTACGTCGGGTTCGTCGTCGACAACGAGAACAATATCCCGCATCGCACCCGGAAAGTAGCGAAAGTTTCGCCAGCCATCAAGACAAGTAAAAAAAAGATCCGGGTTGCGCACGCCAAGGAGTAGAAGTCGAGAGATTCGTGCGCAAACCCGAATCGCCTTAACCGCCAATAATAGACAGAGGTTTTCGGTTCACGTTCAAAAGTTTCTTCTTTTTCTGAACTTTTTTGGATTAACGCGGGTTTTGCAAACGGCTCCGAATCCGCTTAGCAAGCCCTTCAATGGTCTCTAACACATTGGTGGCGTGCTGCTTACATAAAAGCCGAGAGGAATTTTGCGATGAACTGCGTAAAAAGACGCAAAGTCCGGCTTCGATCAGCGAAGGCAAACTAGCAAATACGCCTTCTCCGATCGCCAAATAATCGGGATAACATAGTTTCTGCCCTCCTCCGGGAAGCGGAAGCCGGAATCGT
>DASZHC010000036.1:0-23688 GCA_035938215.1 Chthoniobacterales bacterium | reverse complement strand
CCGCCAAACTCCGACAAGAGGGCATCGAGCCTACACTGCCTTGGCTTTATGGCTTCCAACTCGACTTCCGCTTCCGATAGCCATCCTCGCCAGACTCCTTATTCAATGGTCAAATTAATTCCCGCTTCAAAATCTTTGCTTCCGGGCAGCTCCAGCGCAAAGGTGAGGTATTGGCCGGCTTTATGACGCATGATCCCTTTGCCGTCTTTCGGGACCAGGATAAAGGAGCGGATGACCTCGCACTCCGGCTTCGTACTCTCGATGACGAAGTCGCGCCAACCGCCCCAGCCGCCCGGCGCGGCGGCAAGTCGCGATGTTGAAGTTGCAAAGATGCCCGCCGTGCACGCGAGGGTGGTCGTCTTGGTAGCGTCCGGGCTTTTCCGGTCATGCGGGTGAACGCCCCTTGCTGCCCATGCAAGCGAATTCAAATTCGCTGCTCGGGGCTCAACGCAGGAGTCTTCTCCTGCACCAAATTTTGCGCGCTGTAGGACAACCCGCGTGGAGAGCTGCGCTGCGCCTTCGACGAAGATCAATGTAGGAAGGAAGAAATTGAAATGAAAGCATTTAGCGAAACTTCAACCGATGCGGAGGTTGCGAGGGCTGAATCGGTTGACGCCCCGAAGTTTACCTTCAATCATATTCTAGCTCCAACCGACTTTTCTCCCAATTCGGAGAAGGCTGTCGACTATGCAGTCCAATTAGCGCGGCGACTAGGCGCTAAGCTCACGTTGCTCCACATCGTTCCTGAACCATCTGCTCTCGATTATCCAATGGCAGGAATTCCAGCCGAGGAGATCGAGGGGCTGAAAAAGGAAGCAGAGAAAAGACTGGCGGATCAATTGGCACGGGCAAAGCTTCAGCACCAGGAAGTCGACTCGGTCCAGCGAACTGCTCTTCACCCCCGCGATGAAATCATCGGAGTCGCAAGAGCGTTGTCAGCCGATCTCTTGGTTATATCTACACATGGCTACACCGGTTGGAAGCACTTTTTGTTTGGCAGCGACGCTGAAAAAATTCTCGAGCATGCTTGCTGTCCGACCTTGGTCGTGTGAAGCAATGGCACTATCGGCAGTGATCATTCAATGTCTTGAACGCCGTTGTTCCCGAGAAAAGCAAAATGAATTTTGCAACGAATTATCTGGGGCTTCATCTGCACTCTCCCATCGTGCCTTCGGCGTCTCCGTTGACGGAGAACCTGGACAACGTCAAGCGCATGGAGGACGCCGGGGCAGCAGCCATCGTCTTTCACTCTCTATTCGAGGAACAGCTTCACCATGGAAAACACGAGTTTTTTTCCGGCTTCGATCAGGGAACCGAACGTTTTGCAGAACCGCTGCAGAATATTCCTCATCCCGAAGGCTTTCGAGTCGATCCGGACCAGTACCTTGAACATCTCTGCCGAGCCAAGGCATCCGTTCAAGTACCGATCATCGCCAGCTTGAATGGTTACACCGAGGGAGGATGGATCGAATTCGCAAAGCAGATCCGCCAGACTGGCGTCGATGGTTTGGAGTTGAACATCTACTCTGTGCCCACTGATCCGAACGAAAGCTCGATCGAAATCGAAACGAGGTATCTTCGGATCGTTTCAGCCGTAAAAGCCGCTGTGCAGATCCCGGTTGCGGTTAAGCTCAGCCCATATTTTACCTCGTTTGCAAGCGTGGCGCGGAAGTTCGTCCAGCAAGGCGGCGCCGATGCATTGGTTTTATTTAACCGGTTTTACCAGCCAGACGTTGATCCAGAACGACTCGAGGTGGTTTCCGACGTTGTCCTCAGCTATCCGACAGCGCTCCGGTTGCCGTTACGCTGGATAGCCATTCTATACGGGAAAGTTCAGGCCGATCTAGCGGCTACAGGTGGTGTTCACTCTGCTACTGACATCGTCAAGCTCCTGATGGCCGGCGCGAACGTCACCATGGTCTGTTCAGCCCTGCTGCGTTACGGGATCGCTCATCTCACGACACTGGAACAACAACTCACCGTCTGGATGGAGTCGCATGAGTACGAATCCGTGAATCAACTCCAGGGTTGTATGAGCCAGCTGAATTGTTCGGACCCGGATGCCTTTGAACGCGCTCAGTATATTCGTGCAGTTGCACGATTGCCTAAGCCCGGAAGCGCAGACGCGCCAGAGCAACGTCCCAAGACCCCTTGAGCACACGTCCGCAAATGCAGCAGCCAATCGCCCTGAATCCAGATCCTGCAAAGCGGGCTCAACACCTTTCTTATTCAATCTTCCGCAGTGTGGCCATTAGTGCATCTGCCGCACTCGGTTGAGCCAAGGGAATATCGCGAAGCTGGTCGATAGGCGTCTCCAAGCGAATGGCGATCGACGCGATATTGGAAATCACCGCGGCATGATCTCCGATAACCAAACATCCCAAAAGTTTCCTTGAATGAGGATCAACAATCGCCTTTAAAAACGTTTGCTCCGGATCAATCACACTTCGCTCGTCATCGGAAATCAGCCGCATGCTCCCCGACACTACCTTGAATTCAATCCCGCTTCTGGACGCTTCGTTTTCCGACCACCCTACCGAGGCGACTGCCGGCTGAGTGTGAATGAAGCGCGGAATCCACCGAGGATCATAGCGACTTTCATGTCCCAAGATGGAATTTATTGCGACGTTCGCCTGGGAGACAGCTGTGCTATCCAGAAAACTTATTCCCGTGACATCGCCCACCGCATAGAGACCTGGATTCGGCAGACGCATGTGAGCATCGACCTCGAGGGCGGAAGAATCGTCTATCCCTAAAGCCTTCAGACCGAGTCCCTCCGAGTTGGGTCTTCGGCCAGTTGCCACCAGTACGACATCGGCGTCAACCGCCTGTCCGCTTTGGTCACGGACGAGGATGTTGGTCTCGCTCTCTCTGATTTCGTGAAACGCGACTTGATGATTCCGCACGATATTGACTCCGCGCATCTCGAGCGCCTCAGCCACGCGATCCGCTGCTTCCGGTTCCCACCCAGGCAATACTTGGTTGGCTTTCTCGATCAGCGTCACTTCCGAACCCAGAGTACGATAGATTGAAGCGAACTCGCATCCGATGTAGCCGGCGCCAATGATGACAAGGCGCTCCGGTAAAGCGCTTGTCCTCAGCAGTTCGTCGCTATTTACCATTCTAGGGCGTGAACTGTCCTGGAAGTCGGGTCTCGAACCTGTAGATACGATAATATTGTCGGCTGCGACGGTTGATTTGAGGCCGTGCTCGTCAATTACCCGGAGAGTCCGATGGTCAAGAAACTCTCCGTGCCCACGGATAAGATCAACGTTCAATCGCTGCAACTCGCCTCGAAAATCATCAACGAGGCGCAGCGTAACCATCCGCTGCGCCATCATCCAATCATTTAGAGTTGCCTTCAACAAATCAACCCTGTTACCGAAACGGCCGCTATTTAACCTGTCGCGGAACTGGCGCGCACACGCCAGCAATGCTCGGACAGCGTAGGATCCTCGGTGGAAGCAAGCGCCTCCGATATTGCCTCCCTCGATGACGGCCGTCCGCAAGCCCCGTCTGGCCCCTAATAGCGCAGCCCATCGTCCGGCAGAACCCGAACCAATAACCCCTAGATCATAGTGCTGTGCCATTGCCTAAAAATTTGTGCTAAAAACCTCGTCTCAATCTCAAAACACCGCAGATGCCCTTGTCCTTGTGAATCTGGCATACTAAGAGCTGAGATCCATCTAAAATGGCTTTGGAATCCACGCTAAACCTCCATTGGCTAATTCTTGCCGCGGATTGTGCTACTTGAAGAGTTACGCGGGACAACGTATCAGCAGAAAGCCCGAAGCACTTTAATCGCCATTAGCCAAAAAACCTTCAATAGAAGCTCCTGCTGTACTGCCTCAACCGGCTGATCGCCATCAAGTTCGATAAACGTATACTTTGAATACTTCCTAAAATACTCCACTGCGGGAAGCACATCACTTTCGAACCAATTAAGGCGTCGCTCAATTTCTTCCTCATTGAAATCATCCATGCGCCGCCTAGCTATCATTCTAGCCTTAGAAGTTTCTCGCGAGAAAAGTCTGTAGCTTCATGGCCTCATTATAGTTTTATTTTTGCCTCTACGACTTCCCCAAGTCTATCGTAACTCATGGCGAAGCCTAGCTTCTTGCAGATCCGCTGCATGGCGTAGTTGTCGGGCAGCATCTGCCCGATGACATGTTCACTTCCTTCCTGCCGGCCGATTTCCAGAAGAAGCTTCAGGAAGTGAGACCCGAGCCCATGCCCTTGCCACTGATCGCTGAGCACTATCGCAAATTCAGCGTCATTGACGCCGTGCACTTTGATTAGTCGGCCCACCCCGATGATCTCGTCTTCTTTTGTTTTCGGCTCATTCCTTACAGCAATTATTGCTATCTCGCGGTCGTAATCGTTGAAGCACATCCGCACCAACCGATCATGGGCAACGCGTTGTTCTAACTTCAGAAGACCGAAGTATCGAAAGTGCACACTGTTTTCAGACAGCGTGCCGTGAAATTTGACCATCATCGGTTCGTCCTCCGGCCGGATCGGGCGAACGACTATCGGACTTCCGTCCTTCAGTTTCCAAGCACTTACATACTGTTGGGGGTAAGGACGAATCGCAAGCCGCGGCAGATTTTCTTCACCGATTTCCGGATTATGGAGAACAATTCTCGCGTCTAGCGCAAGCATCTGGGTCGTTGAGACCAAGAGCGGGTTAATATCAATCTCCTTGATCCATCGCTGTTCGGCAACAAGCAGACTGAATCTGACAAGCAACCTTTCAAGTCCCGCGAGATCAACTGCCGCACGGCCGCGCACACCTTTGAGCGCGTTGTAAATTCGAGTCTGCTCCATTATTCGTCGCGCCAGGGTGCAGTTCAGCGGCGGGAAACCCAGGGCATAATCTTTCACGACCTCGACCAGCTGCCCTCCCGAACCGAAAAGAATTACCGGCCCAAATTGGGAATCAACACTGCTTCCCAGGATTAGCTCATAACCATTGGATTGAATCATCCGTTCAACGGTAACCCCCAGGAACGCATCGCGTTTATCGGCAACAGATTTTTCGATCTGCTGGTATGCCTGGCGGATTTGGTCTTCCTCCCTCAAATTCAGTTTCACGCCACCGACGTCGGTCTTGTGCGTAATAATTTCAGAGTAAAGCTTCAGGACCACGAGCGGCCCAACTTCGGCCGCAATTCTCACCGCTTCGTCCTCACTCCTCGCGATACGTACAGGAACGGTTGGTATCCCGTATGCATCGAGGATCTGCTTCGATTCCACTTCGGTTAGCAATGTGCGTCCGACTCTTTGAGCTGCCTTGATGATCGCCGCGGCACTAGCGCGTCCCCGTGCGTTGTCCGTCGGGCCCGCCGTCAGCGCAGGCGTTTCATAAAGTGCACGCAAATTGTCGCTATACCGCCACATGTGACAAAAACTGCGAGCTGCTGTATCGGGATACTCGAATGTTGGGATAGCCGAGGCATTGAGGATGGCTTCCCCCTGTGTGACTGCGCTTGCGCCCATCCAACTCGCCAGGATCGGCTTTCCGGGGATCTTGTTGGAAGCGCTCAACCCTTCGGCTATCGCGGTGGCATCGGTCATCGCCTGCGGGGTCAAGATTACCAGAATTCCGTCATTGCTGGAATCCGCACTCACAATCTCTACCGCCTTTACAAACCGATCCACCGTCGCATCTCCAAGGAGATCCACAGGGTTGCTTCGACTCCAGTGGCTCGGCAGAAACTCATTGAGCTTGCGGGAGCTCTCCTCAGAGAGCTGTGCTATTTCTCCGCCCTCGGTGACCAGCATATCGATTGCAAGCACACCGGGCCCTCCCGCATTCGTTATCACCGCAAGTCGAGGTCCCTTAGGACGAGGTTGTTTACTCAATACTTCGGCCATGTTGAACAGGTCTGCGATCGTGTTGACGCGCAGGACTCCTGCTCTGCTAAAGGCGGCATTGAGAACCGAATCGTTCCCCGTCAATGTGCCGGTATGAGACGCCACAGCTTTTGCGGCGGCTTGGGTAGTTCCCGCCTTGATGATGATGATAGGCTTTCTCAGAGCCACCTCGCGTGCCGCAGAGAGAAACGAACGTGCGTCCCCGATCGATTCCATATAAATAAGAATGCTGCGAGTAGACGGATCGTCGGCCAGGTAGAAAATCAAGTCTCCCCAGCCTACATCGAGCATTGAGCCGGTGGAAAGAAATGCGCTGAATCCTACCCGTTCACTCAGGCTCCAATCCAGGATTGCCGTACCCAATGCCCCACTCTGGCTGATAAATGCAACGTTTCCGGGCGCCGCCATCTCCTTAGCAAATGTGGCGTTTAAACCCGCCGAAGGGATCATCACCCCGAGGCAATTGGGGCCAATCAGACGCATCGCGCCACGCCGAGCAAGTATCGCTTTTTCGAGTTCCCTCCCCGCGCTACCAGTCTCCCTGAAGCCGGCAGAAATGATCACCGCTCCCGGAACGCCTGCCGCAGCGCACTCGCCGATTACATCAGGAACGGTAACGGCCGGCGTAGCAATGATCGCCAGATCGACAGCGGCGGGCACGTCCCTAATCTTCGGAAAAGCTTTGACGCCGAGAACACTGTTCCGTTTTAGATTGATTGGATACAAGGGCCGACCCGACGAGAGAAGATTCTCCATTAAGGTGCGGCCGACACTGTCCGGGGCCTCAGTTGCGCCGATCAAAGCGATCGCCTGCGGATTGAACATTGCTCGGAGGATCGGTCTGCGATCGACCAACGCCATCCCGATGGATTTTGACTTCTGGCTCGCCGGCTTGTTCATATTGGATAAGACATTACGAGCTCCATCTGACCATGGCTTCTCAATGATTGTCCAAAGCCGCTTAGATCTTGGCATTCACGAGAAGAGCCGCGAGGCAGAAAGATAAAGCCGCATCTCCGAGGCGGGTCTCCGGCGGGCAGCTCGGAGATCTACCAGGGTTATGCACCGCATGGATCGATTTCAAGTTCCTTGGGCTCCCTGTTCGCACCCGCGTTAGAGCGACCAACGTGAGACGGCGCGCCGAACGCTTGAGCGCTTGACTCACTTTCCGCCTAAAGCAGGAACATTGCCGATCGATTTCGCTCCCGAGCAGATATGACCATATTTGTCGGCCGCGAAAATAATCACGCGCGGATATTGATTCGTTATCAAGGATCTTTGATTCGTTATCCGGGATCTATCAGGGTAGCGCGGACCTGGATGGCCATATTTATCAGAGTTAACAATCATCAGGTCTTCAGGTGTGTATGTTCGTTTGGAGTTCATCTTGTGACTGGGTCACATTAAGCATCTGACCCCGCATCTGACCCTGATCTCACTACCCGTGAATTGGCCATCCTCAGCCCTTTATTGCTCGATACGCGCCGCTCGCTAAGGCAGCTAATTCGATCAGCTCAGAATTTTGATCATGCCTTTTTTAACTTCTCGCGAAAATCAGTTGGAGACTCGCCGGTCAATTTGCGAAACACACGGTTAAAATGAGTCAAGGACTGAAAACCGACGGTATAGGCAATTTCGCTGACCCGCAGGTGAGGATTAAGCAGGAGATTCTTAGCCTTTTCCACTCGGACGCGTCCTAGATAGTCTGTGAAGGTGAGGCCCGTAGCCCTCTTAAACATTTTGCAAAAGTAAAAGGTGCTCACATGCATTGTGCGCGCTATCTCGTCCAGGCCGACCGGATCACCATAGTGACCCGCGATATAAGCCTTTGCCCGGCGGATCATCGGCGGTTCGGCTTCGGCATCCTGCAGCGTCATGCGGTTGGCTGCGGCGGAAAGCTGTTGCCCAAAGATTTCCAACAAGCGGATTACGGCCGCGTGCTGCCGCTGCGTCAAAACCTTCGAATTGAGATAAGCCTCCTCGAGCCGCGTAAGGTCGATCTTAGGACCCCATTCCATGATTTTGGCGCTTATGCTTTTAAAACCGGCTTGGGTCGGTTGTTTTAATGCAACCTGACCCGTTTGCAGAAATCCAATTCTCCTCTCGCCAAGTTTGACAGGCACTGCCGTATCACAAAGACCCGCAAAGCAAGTAACCGTCGCCGGCCGGTCCTTGACTGCCTCAACCGCCTGCTGTTGAACCTCCAGGCACGCGGCACAGGTACGATTGCTTTGAGCCATCATCGCACAGAACGGATTCTCGTTACGTCGATTCCGGTGAGAAAGATTCCAGAACTCCGTTGGACGAAGGCTAAGGGGTAACCCGGTGACATCTTCAAAGGCGGCCTGGTATTCAGAAAACATCTCGGATTTGCCGATCCGCCGAATTAAGTCATCATCTACACGCATAGCAACATTGCCTCTTCCGATTATTAGTTGCATGAAAAACTTGCTTCCCCGGTTTGCATGTCCGGGCCCGGCAAAAGCCCATGGAGAAACTCAACCGCTCTATTAAAACCATTGAGTTTGTCGAAAATCGCGGCGGCGCCCAGTTCCATGCATTTGGCTCGAA
The DNA here is from genome assembly GCA_035938215.1 of Chthoniobacterales bacterium. GTDB lineage: Bacteria > Verrucomicrobiota > Verrucomicrobiia > Chthoniobacterales > JAFAMB01 > DASZHC01. The sequence continues at coordinate 15,240 of DASZHC010000036.1, read as the reverse complement.
GCTCTTTGGATGGATCATAGGTCAAAACCACAACACGAATCTCCTTGCGCCAGTTACGGATCAGTTTGAGGATCTCAACGCCGCTGCCGTCCGGGAGGGAAATGTCCAGAATTACCGCCTCCGGTGATGAGGAATAGATTCCCTTTCTGGCGTCGCACACCGATTCGGCTTCTCCGACGACCTCAATATCCTTCATCGGTGCCAAAGCGTTCGCGATATCCTTGCGGGTCTCCGGTGCGTCCTCTACGATATAAACTTTCATAAAACAAACTGATTGATAGCTTCACCATAGCCGGGTCCACGATGTGCAGAAATTGCCGTTCGGCTGAAATTCTTGTAGGTAATCGGCCTACAAGAGCCGTTTGCCTTTGCATCTTCCAAGCGGTCCGAGGCGCTGCTTCGTTCCCCGGGAACTTGTGGTGGAAGCTCTCGAGTCACAACGACTCGGATACACCGATTTCTTCGAGGACGACGCCAAGCCAGCGTCAACACCATTTCACGGCGCCGACAGAGCGGACGCCCTCCAGTGGATCGGCTAGCAATTGGCGTCAATTCCCAGTCCCTGGAGAGGCTTAGTTAGGCTAGCTTCCGTTCCACAACATAACGCATTATTTCCGAGTTATTTCTTAACTTCAGTTTCTCAAGTATGCGGGAGCGGTAGGTACTAACTGTCTTAGCACTCAAAGAAAGTTCGCTGCCGATTTCCTTTGGCACTTTGCCGGCTGCGATGAGAAGCATGACCTGGTATTCGCGATTGGAAAGCGTCTCATGCAGATACCCTTGCGGTGATTGAATCTCGGCTGCCAATTGTTCCGCAAGGCTTGCGCTGATGTACTTACCGCCACCGAGGAGCTTTTTGACTGCCTTGCATAAGTCGTGCGATGCGCTCTCTTTTGTAAGATAGCCAGCCGCGCCCGCTCTCAGCACCCGCACCGCATATTGTTCTTCCGGATGTCCGCTAAGTATGAGTACGGGCAAATCGGATGCCGAACTCCGGATCTCCTTCAAGACATCCAGACCCGTGCGGCCATGCATCGTAATATCGAGCAAAACGAGATCCCATTTCTCTTTCCAGACTCGGTCAAGAGCCTCCGTAGCATTGCTCGCATCACCGAAAGTCGCAGCCTTAAATTCGTCTGACAGGATTCGCCTTAAACCGTCCCGAAAAATCGCATGATCGTCAACGATCAGAATTTTCATGGGCTAGCGAGGCCGCGCCTCAGACCGGCGGATACAGAAAAAACTTGACTCATCTGCAATCAGTTTTGCTTTTGAAGGATTCTGGCTGGTCCATCAATTGACATGCGCACAATAACCGTCATTCCTTTGCCGGGAATCCCCCCGATCTCGACCTCGCCACCAAACATCGCGGCGCGTTCACGCATGCCGAGAAGCCCGAGCCCCCCGCATTGACTAAGTGCTTCAGGCGAAATCCCTACGCCGTTGTCCTCAACTTCGAGCACGACCATACCCTCCTGCGCATGGAGATGGATCCAGGCCCTTTCCGCTTTCGAATGGCGCGCGATATTAGTCACTATTTCCTGAAAAATACGAAAGACGGCTGTCGCTTGTTCGCGACCTACATCGAGATCCTCTTCGGTGATGTCGAGAATGCACAATACGCCCGAGCGCTTCTGGAAGTCTTTTGCCTGCCATTCAATTGCGGCCGCCAAGCCCAGGTCGTCGAGAATTCCTGGACGCAGTTCGGTAGAGATTTTGCGCACGATCTGAACCGTTTCGTCAATCGCTTCCAGCATCAACGGGATCTTCTCCTGAATAGAGCGAATAGATTGCGTTGTCAGCTGTGCGGAAACCGTTTGCTCGATCAGGGTGATATCCATCTTAATGGTTGTAAGACAACGGCCAAGTTGGTCATGTAACTCCCGGGCGATTCGGATAGCCTCCTCTTCACGCGCTCGCTGGAGCCGGGCTGCTAGGGCGCGCAACTGCGCTTCGGATCGGCTCAAGGCCTCTTCGGCCTCTTGTCGCTCCGCAATATCACGCAAAATCACCGTGAACAGCTTATCGCCGCCGACCTCGGTTTGAGAAATGGAGGCCTCGATCGGGAATTCCCGACCGTCGGCCCGCAGTGCCGTAAGGCTGCCAAGTTTGCCCATCGTCCGATTCGTCACCCCGGTGGCGGCAAACGCGCGTACATGCGCACGGTGCACCGCCCGCAACCGTGCGGGAATGAACCGCTCCAGCGGCTGCCCAAGCGCTTCAACCGCAGCGCAACCAAACATACGTTCGGCCGCTGCGTTAAAGAGCACCACCCTCTGCGCTTCGTTGATGCTAATGATAGCGTCCATGGCCGAGTCGACGATTCCCTCAAAGCGCCGCTGACTTTCTTGCAGATCCAGCTCTGCCCTCTCACGCATTCGTTGCTCCGTCCACTTTTGCTCCTCGATTTCGCTCTATGTGGCAACCCATTTCTTTCGAACCATCCGCGCGACCTATACAAATCATTTGAAGGATGGACTCTCCACTCGTCACCATAAACCTTTTGCCAGCTATGTCAGGAGACGTGTTGACGCTCGCGTCGACACCGGACTCAAGGATGGTCAAACCGTTGCCGCAGGGTTCGAACCAACACCTCGGTCGCACTCGGGTGCACGGCCGGAAGCTTCGCAACCTCGCGTGCGGACTGTCCGTTCTGCATCGCCGTCGAAACCAGGTTGATGATTTCCGCGGCTCGCGACCCGATAGCTATGCATCCGAGAATGTGGGCCGTATCCGTGTGAAGCAGGCATTTTATTGTCATCTTCTCACGCTGAACAGCACTGAAATCGTCGTCTGTCAGCAGCGACCCGCTCCAGGAAACCGCTTCGACTGGCAGTCCGACACCTTTTGCTTCGTCTTCGGCCCAACCAACGCTTGCAATTGTCGGTTCGGTGTGAAGGAATTGAGGGAACCAGCGTTTGTTGAATAGTGCCGGCTTTCCAAGGATCGTGTCAACTGCCACCCTTGCCTGCGCGGTGGCGATACTGTCGAGTAATCCGATTCCGGTGATATCTCCGACCGCATAGATCGATTGAATCGATGTCCGCATCTGTTCGTTGACAGGTATCCAGGTGCCGGCTGTTAGTCCGACTGACTCCAGGCCAAGATCGTCACTGTTGGGTTTCCTGCCAGTGGCGATGAGGCTGACATCGGGCTGAATTACTGTGCCGGTGCTCAACTTGTAATTGGCCGCGTTGCCGACAATCGGCGGAGGCAGCGCGACTGGCTCGTTTAACAGAACGTCAACGCCGGCACCCAACAGCACATCCCGGAATCGTTCGCCCGCGATCGGGTCCCAGTTTGGCAACAGGCGTGGACCCGCTTCCGCCAGGGTAACGCGGCTACCCAAAGCCCGGTAAATGGAGGCCAGTTCGCAGCCAACGTATCCGCCGCCGATCACAAAAAGGTGTCGAGCGGCAAGAGCCTGGCGTAGCAGTTGGTCGCTGTTCAAAATTCCGACCTCAGGCTGACCAACAAAATTTGGCCGTGAACCGGCAGCAATAATAATGTGTTTAGCCGTGACCCGTTCTTCGGGGCTCCTCCCTGGATCGGTGATGGCGATCCCATTCGGTCCGACGAGTCGCGCGTGACCGAAGCGCAAATCCACCTTCTCGCGGTCAATCGCCCGGCTAAATTCAACGGACAGATCGCTGCTGCCTCGACGTTGCGCCGTCATCCAGCTTGTCCAGTCTGACTCAACGGTGCCGACCGAAGCGCCGGCCTTTGCCGCGTTCTCGATCCGGCTGAAGTAGGTCGCGCAGGCCCTCAATGCTCGCACGGCATAACTGCCTCGATGCATACCAGTGCCGCCCAGACTTCCCTCTTCGACCAAAAGTGTACTTAAGCCAGCCTTTGCTGCTCCAAGGCAAGCCTCATTGCCTGCCGACCCGGATCCGATAACAACAACCTCGTATTGATAAGCCATAAGAATTCTTGTCGCCGCTATTTTTTCATCGAATATTGGAATCGTAACGTTGTGCGTTGCGAGTGAGACTCACCACGGGTTGGTAAGATCCTTCCATCTTTCGCGTGTCTATGTTGCGGCGGCGCTGTCCGCACACCGCCAAAAGACGGCAAGCATTGAACAAACGGGGGGGAGTATCAGTTCGCGACCGGCGTCACTTTCATCATTAAATGACACCATTTATCGAATCTTTAGGCGAGTGCCAATATCTATCGCCGTTGCGTCGCGTGGGCCCCGGTGGGTTGGTAAAGTTTAAGTCTGATTGCGATCAGATTCTTTGCGATGACCGGGCCAACGACAATCTTGACAAAAGCAGAGCGTCACAACTACCTCGGACTTTTGAAATCGCCGGTCCTCGAGAGCGAATCTACTTTGACCCCGAAAAAACTGTTGCCGCACTCTTGACTTGTGGCGGCCTGTCTCCAGGTCTTAACGACGTTATTCGAGGTATTGTGATGGAGCTTTGGCACGGATACCGCGTCGTCGAAATCTTGGGTGTCCGTTACGGCTTCGAGGGCCTGGTCTTGAAGAATGGGCACTCGCCTTTGAAACTGCGGCCTGAGGCAGTATCAAACATCCACAGTTTCGGCGGCACGATTCTTGGCACGTCACGCGGCGGCCAGGAAATCAACGCCATGGTCGACGGCTTGCAGGAGCTTGGAGTGGATATTTTGTTCGTGATTGGAGGGGATGGCAGTCTTAAGGGCGCTTCGGCCATAGCAGCAGAAATACAGCGCCGAGGTCTTCGAAAGAGCGTCATCGGGATACCGAAAACGATCGACAACGATATTGAGTATCTGGACAAAAGCTTCGGTTTCGAGACCGCTTTCGCTAAAGCCGTGGAAGCGCTTTCCTGCGCCCACGTCGAAGCAATCTGCGCGCACAACGGCATCGGCCTGGTCAAGCTCATGGGGCGGGAATCCGGCTTCATCGCTTGCTATGCCACCCTAGCCAGCCAACAAGTCAATTTTTGCCTTGTGCCCGAAGTCCCTTTCGCACTGGAGGGATCCGCCGGATTTCTTGAAGCTCTAAGCAGCAGGATCCTGCTGCGAAAACATGCCGTGGTTGTGGTTGCCGAAGGAGCGGGCCAGAACTTTCTGACAACCGATTCACCCGCTACGGACGCGTCCGGGAACAAGCGATTGGGTGACATCGGCATTTTTTTGCGAGATAAGATCATTCAATTTTTCAAATCGAGAAATACCCCCATCACGCTGAAGTACATCGATCCCAGCTACGCCATTCGGAGTGTGCCTGCTTCCCCCCAGGATAACGTCTATTGTTCAATTCTGGCACAGAATGCGGTTCATGCGGGAATGGCCGGAAAGACAAACATGTTAGTCGGACGATGGCATGATACATTCGTGCACATACCCCTAAAGCTCGTAATCCAGACCAGGCACAAGATCGATCCCGAGGGCGAAATATGGCGATTCGTACTGGAAGCGACTGGACAGCCGGCCAGGATGCTATAGAAAGTAGCTTTATTTCCCACGACCACCTCCTACCAACTTGCCGCCGGAGAGAGGTGGCAATCTTAGCGGCCCCGAAACGGACTCCGTGTTGTATTGATCGAACAGCCTCCATTTTTCAATCGATCCAGGGTTACACCTGTTGAGAAAAGCCGTCTATTGCCCGATTGCGACGAATTAATCAGCACATTTATTTCACAGACTCTGTTTGATTCAGGCGTGGGGGCTGCATTTCGGGCACGAAGTTGATCTGCAGAATCCCAGCGGCACCAGGGAGGAGCCGTCTTTTGCGCTTGGACTGAGGAAGAGGCCGGTCGCGCGGGACTAGCCTCAATTACGCACAGTGGCTCCTTCAGCCTCCTTACAAAGGATGAGCGAAGCGTGGTCGAGTCCATTCGGTTGATGTTGAAATTCTTGTTAATTCCGATCGAGACAAACCCTGGGTCTTCATGCAATCGGACGTCATGCCGCTGAATTAGTGAACACTGCGACCTTGGCGATTAGGTCCGGCATAACAATTGATCAACTAAGCGAGATAATATTTGTTCATCCAACCCGATCGAAGCAATTCAAGTCAATCGTTTTCGATCCGTCTGCGTTCGCTCAGAGATGCCTAACGCGGGTCGGCAAAAGGTCCTCACCGGTTGCCCGAGGCGCAACCGTTGGCGTGTCAACGCTCGGCTGATCCCGAATGGCCGGCCGGCCAAGGAAAGGTTCATTTCCGCCAAATCGCGGCGAGCGCTTTAGCGTTTGCGGAGGGATGATTACCGCATGAAAACTAATTACAAAGGAGTTCCTACTTTCGGTAAAGTTTGGGCCAAGATCAACACCACATCGCATGACGGTTTTTGCCGTGGACACCGGGGCGAGTTCAGTGTTTGGGCGGCCTTCCTTTTGGTGGTCGGGGCAATCGTTCGCTGGTTGCCCGGACATCGAGTTTAGCGGTCAATTAGGCATCAAGGACGCAGATTAGCCTTCGCGCTCCAAAAGAGTTTGCACGACCGGTAACGCCGATACACCCTCCCATTGAAAAACGGTAGCCGCGGGATCGATTGGCAAAATCACAGGGGCTGATCCGCTATTCAAAAATGTTAGCCGCCTAGCGAAAAGTTTGAAAAAATAATTGTCGATATTTAGGCGACCAGCCCCAGCTCGTCAAAGACGCCTTGAATAGCCGTGCGAATGGTTTCGTAGTGTTAAAATGATTTACAAGCGAATTTTCTTGTAAGCTGTGAGCGAAACTCCCATTCACAATCTGCTTACCGTAAAAGAGACGGCCGAGTACCTGCGGATTCCTCTACCGACTGTCTACTATCTCGTACAACGCGGAAAGATTCCGGCCATTCACATCGGCGGCCGCTGGCGGATCAAGAAATCCTCTCTGGACCGCGACATTTTGCGCCAAGACAAGCAAGGCCAACCAACGGTTTTAGTCGTTGACGACGATCCGGGCCTGCAGGATCTCTTTCGAACATTTTTGAAGGAAATGGGTTTCAGTCGAGTGGTGGTCGATACGGCTAAAGAGGCCATTAAAAGCCTCCGTAAGCAGAAATTCGATCTCATGTTTTTGGACTTGCAATTGCCTGACGCTCCCGGTGATCTGGTGTATAAAACAGCCAAGCAGATTGATCCGGACCTCAACGTTGTCGTGATCACAGGTTATCCGGATAGCGAGATCCTCGATCGGATTCTTCAAGTTAGTCCGGTCACGGTTCTGAGGAAGCCACTGAAGGTTGAGCAGCTTAATCAGACGGTGAAGATGCTCGTGCACGACGGCCAAAGCTGGAAAGCTGAACAACAAAGATCGAAGCTTCTGGTGCGCTTGTAAGTGCGACCCGTCGCGTGTTCAGTTTACGGCGCGTTGATGGAATACAAATAGCGCCGCTTTGCTCGCGCCTTGAAGAACAGCCAACCCACCCTGCGGCGAAGCCCGTGGCAACCATGACCAGATCCGGCGAAATCTCGGTTCCATCGGCCTTGGCAATGATTGGCCACCCTCCTTCCATCGGTAAATCGTAGACGAGAAATTGCCGGCCCAGAATCGGCTCCGCTCCGTCAGCAGTAAGTTGCTGAGCAATGTGAGCTCCAACACTTTCATCGCAGTTCGGAGGTAGTCGTTCCCCTTTTCCGCCAAGGTCACCTGGCAGCCAAATCCGCGATAAATAGCGGCAAACTCGCAACCGACATATCCTCCGCTGACAATAGAAAGATGGGCCGGCGGATGAATTCTCTCCAGGAGTTCGTCGCTGTTGATGATCCGTGAATTCTGGGAGCCGACATAATCCGGACACGCTCCCATTGCCAGGGCGACGTAGTCCGCTTCGATTTCCTGCTGCTGCTCAAATTCGCCGGTAATCCGGATCCCGCGGTGCAACTCGTGCTTGTCGAAAACGAACAATCTTAGATGATCACGAAAAAATGAAAATAGCGGTGTTCAGTACGCGTTCCTACGATCGCGAGTTTCTTTCTGCAGCGGCGGAAGCAGCCGCTTCATTCAGCGCAGCTTTCAATTTCTTTTTCTATGACGTTCATCTCCAACCAGAGACTCTTCATCTGGCCAAAGGCTATGATGCAGTTTGTTGCTTCGTGAACGATCAGCTCGACAGGACGGCTCTGAAAACCCTAAAAAGCGGCGGGACGAGATTGGTAGCGCTTCGTTGCGCTGGTTACAATAACGTTGATCTTATCGCCGCCGGCGAACTTGGAATTCCTGTCGTCCGGGTCCCCGCCTATTCCCCTGAGGCAGTCGCCGAACATACCGTGGCACTCATTCTGGCTCTTAATCGGAAAATCTATCGGGCCTACCGCCAGGTCCGGGAAGGAAACTTTTCTTTAGAAGGCTTGGTCGGATTCAACCTCCACGGCAAGATAGTTGGTTTGATCGGCACCGGCCGCATCGGCAAGGCGGTCGCCAAAATACTGGAGCCGGGTTTCGGATGTAAATTGCTCGGATATGATCTCGAGCCGAACCAGGAGTGCCGAGATCTAGGTGTAGAGTATTTTAGTCTCGCCGAAGTTTTGGCGAACTCCGATGTCGTGTCATTGCACGCTCCCCTGGTCCCTGCAACCGTCCATTTGATCAATGAGCAAACCATTGCTCTAATGAAAAAGGGAGTGATGCTCATCAACACCAGCCGCGGCGGGCTGGTCGATACGCAAGCGGTCATCGGCGCCGTGAAAACCGCTAAAATCGGCTATCTCGGCCTGGACGTTTACGAAGAGGAAACCGAATTGTTTTTCGAAGACTTTTCACTGGAGGTCATTTCGGATGACGTTTTTTCTCGATTGCTTACCTTTCCTAACGTGGTAATCACGGGGCATCAGGGCTTTCTCACAAGAGAGGCTCTCCAACACATCGCCCAAACGACACTTGAGAATTTCGTTGAATTTGCAAGCACCGGCACCTGTCGGAACCAAGTGCGAGCCTGACAGAGAGCCGCGCTTTCCGGCGTCCCTTTCAGTTGCAGGTCCGTCGCCGGAGGTGGTAGTTCCCGCCTGTTGAAACTCGGTTAAAGCCCTATGCTTTATACACAACACGGCGCCGCAGACACAGCCACTGCTTCCGATTCTGAATGGATTGCCCGGTGCGAGCCATGCACGGCAGGCCGCCGACTATCGCCGTTAGGGGATGTAGCGGGTCTCATCTTCACTTGTCGAGGCGAAAAATCATCCTAAGAATTTTATTAATTGACTTGGTTCCGTTCGCATCGACCCTTTCTTCAAGTTGTTTATAAAGCTAGGATTTCACTAGTGCCATTCCTCTTGCCGAACTCGGAATTTTGAATAGCAGATTGCCCAAAGCAAACAGTTTGGGATTCAGGCGGATTTGTTAAGAAGTTCTCTGGTGGATTGGATGAAGACACAATGGGCTGCGGCTGCCCGGCTTGCAGAGGAGCTTCGAAACGACCTGCAAACCTTGAACGTCCGGATCGCAACGGAAACTGGAAGTTTGCTGAGCGAGCATCGGGTGCGGATCACAGATTCTAAAACGAACTCCGCTCGCCCTCGCCAATTTCGTTTTCGGTGAGTTTAAAGTCCCTAAACCCGCTTGCGTCTTCCTCTTATCCACGGGGAAATGTTTGTCACGCGTTGTCCGTGGATCGGCCGGCTTGCATGTCAGACATCACATTGGCAACATCAAAACCAAGATCTGCACGACGAACACGCGTAAAATCATTACCATTGGATAGACCGCTGCATAGGCGACAAGCGGCTGATCAGACTTTGTAATACTGGTTGCGAAAGCTAGCGCCGGCGGGTCGGTCATACTGCCGGCCAGAACTCCACAAAGTGTTGGATAATCGAGTTTGAATACTTTTCTGCCCAGCACTCCAACAATCACTAGCGGTAGAAACGTGAGGACCGCGCCGGCTGCCATCCAGTAAAAACCGCTCCCCGACATCAGGACCTCAAGAAAGCGGCTGCCGGATTTCAGCCCCACACAGGCAAGAAACAAGACGATGCCTATCTCTCGTAGAGCCAGGTTTGCCCCTGGGGACAGGTACCAGATGAGAGGTCCAAGCCTGCCCATCCGACTTACTAGCAGAGCAATAATCAGCGGCCCCCCCGCCAACCCTAACCTTACGGGAGCAGGCATCCCGGGTAAGACGATCGGCAAGCTGCCAAGAATCACCCCGAGTAAGATCCCGACGAACACCGGCAGAACATGCGGACGATCCAGGGCTTTGGGCTTATTGCCCAAGAGTTCTCCCACCTGTCCCACCCCATCCTTTGACCCCACAACAAAAAGAAAATCTCCGAATTGAAGACGCACGTGATCATTCGCTGCGAACTCGACGTCCGCCCGCGTGACACGCGTTACGATCGCGCCGTAAGTGCGTTCCAGATTAAGCTCCCCCAGGCTTTTACCCAGGACGTCGCTCTTTGTGACGTATAGATGGTCCGTCTCCAACTCACTCGGAACGCTCTTTATATCGATTGAACTTTTTCGTCCAATGATCGGCTCGAACTCAACAATCTTCGCTTTTGGACCTACCAATCGAAGACTGTCGCCAAGTCGGATCAGAGAATTATCTTCCGGTACCGTGACCGTGCCATTTCGGAGTAGGCGCGAGAACACGACTCCTGCTTCCGCGGCAACGGGCAGATCTCGCAATGCCATACCATCCACGTTCGGATTGGTGACTTCCAGATCGATAAAATCGGGCGTGCGCTCACTGGATTTGAGCGAAAGCTCTACATTTCTTGCCTCGGCATCAACATTGATGGAAAAGACATTGCGTACCAACAACATTGTCAGGATTATGCCGACTATGCCGAATGGATAAGCGACGGCATAGGCCATGCCAAGAAAGTCGCCAGAAGCTGGATTTGAGCCTGGAATGTTTTGAAGCGCGGCCTGTGCCGCCGCCAAGCTGGGTGTATTTGTAGTAGCCCCGGCGAACAAGCCGCCGATAACCGGCACTGAGAAGTGAAAAAGAAACCGAAAGCCCGCTACGATCAGTCCACCAAGCAAGACCACAATAGCGCCCAGGGCATTAAGCTGAAGACCCTTCTGCTTCAGCGATGAGAAGAAGCCGGGCCCTACGTGGAGCCCAACCGTATAAACAAACAACAAAAGACCAAAGTCTCGAACGAACTCCAGAATGCGTTCGTCGATATGCATGCCAAGCTGCCCCAAGAAAATCCCTGCAAACAAGACGCCTGCCGCGCCCAGGCGAACGCCTCGGACCCCAAAACTCCCAAGTACCAGCCCGACCGCTGCAACTATGCTAAGCGCTAAGACAGCCTTCGCCACTGGACCTTGTGCTAGAACCTCCATCCATTGGAACATAAAAATTGTACCCTAGATCGATCTGCTCACAGTTTGTAATGGCGCCAAGCCAAAATGCCGGATAAGGGCCGCCATATATTCGACTGACCTGTCCTGATCAAGCGGGATCAGAATTTCTTTCGGCCTTTGTTGGAAAGCCATCGTCCTTAACAAAGGCATCGTTTCCGCGCGTTCTCTGTTCAGGTAACAGATTCTCAAAAACTATTTTCATTTTCTTTCTCTTGGCCCGTACTTTAGTCCGTATCGCCAGCCGCAAACCACCCACCCATTGACCAAGCCAAACCGCTTTTTGCTTTTCTTTGCCATAACTCCATATTCGACTCAAACGCTTGAACGTGTGTCGCGCTGATGGCTGGCGTCGCGCCGGCAGCCGCTGCTTCGATCGCACGCTCTCGCCAGGTAATTGATAGCGCGACCGAAAGGTGAGAAAGGCTGACACAATCATCCCTGCGCCGGGCACCAGCTGCCGGCATCAAATTAAAGATGGCACCGGCTATATCGCGCACGACGCGGCAGAAATTTCGCACGACGCACTGGTCTGATTTAACTGGCTTGTCGCTGCGCTCAGCGCTAGGCTTAAAGAGTCCCCCGACACCTCATTCGAACTTATCCAGGACGAGATAATATGAGCTCGTTTACCCTGAAGCAACACGAAATCACTGTTAGTGATATCCACCGAAACCTCCCGCCCAGCGCGCTTTACGAGCATGCCATCCTTTACGAGAAAGATGCCCATATTGCTGAGAATGGCGCGCTCGTCGCATATTCCGGAGTCAAGACCGGGCGTTCGCCCAAGGACAAGCGCGTCGTCAAAGAAGGTGCCTCCGAAAACTCCGAAAACGATATCTGGTGGGTCCAGTCAACATCCCGCTCGATCCGCACACATTCGCCATCATCCGCGAGCGCGCCCGCGATTACCTTAACACCCGCGACCGCCTTTACTGCTTCGACGGTTTCGCGGGGTGGGACCCAAAATATCGCATCAAGGTTCGCGTGATTTTGTTCGCGGCCATATCACGCGCTCTTCATGGCATACCATGCTCATCCGGCCAACGAAGCATGAGTTGGAAAACTTCGGCGATCCCGACTTGATCATCTACAACGCTGGGGCGTTTCCGGCCAATCGGTTCACTTCGGGCATGGGCTCGAAGACCACCGTCGACTTGAGCTTCGAAGACAAACAATTCGTCATACTTGGCACAGAATACGCCGGTGAGATGAAGAAGGGCGTGTTCACCGTAATGAACTACCTGGGCGCCCTTTCAGGTCTTTAATGGCGATCAACCGTTGGCGTGTCATCGCTCGGCTGATCCCGATGGGACCAGCCGGCCAAGGAAAGGTTCATTTCCGCCAAATCGCGGCGAGCGCTTTAGCGTTTGCGGAGGGATGATTACCGCATGAAAACTATTTGCAAAGAAGTTCCCACGTTCGGTAAAGATTGGGCCAAGATTAACACCACATCGCGTGACGGTTTTTGCCGTGCACACCGGGGCGAGTTCAGCGTTTGGGCGGCCTTCCTCTTGGTGGTCGGGGCAATCGTTCGCTGGTTGCCCTGACATAGCTGTTAGCAGCCAGTTAGGCATCAACCACGCGGATTAGTGTTCGCGCTGTAAAAGAGTTGCACGACCGGTAACGGCGAATACACGTTCCCCTTGAAAAAGGGTAGCCGCGTGATCGATTGGCAAAATCACAGGGGCTAATTCGCGGTTCAAAAATGTTAGTCGTTATGATTCAGATAGCGGCGCTTCGCTCGCTCTTTGGAAAACAGCCAACTGAGCTGCGGCGAAAACCAAGGGATTTATGAGACGGTGCACAAGCACGTTAACTCGTACGACCAACCTTCAAAGCGTCTTTCATCCCATGGCTCAAATCCACGGGTTTGTTGCTATTTTTCTATGAAAAAGATCGAAGCTATTATTGATCCAGCAGCCCTGGACTCGATCAAGCTCCACCTCGCGGAAGCAGGAATTGACGGGCGACTTACCATGACAGAGGTTAGCGGTCTGGAGAATCTCGGTCGATTTTATCAACATGAAACGACCGCTCAGAATCCCTGGAAGCCGTGTTTGAGGATCGATTTGATCGTGTCTGATCGCCAAACTCAATCAGCGGTCAACATCATATTGCGACAGGCAAGCCTTGCAGCCGGGCGAGGCACCGGTGGACATATTAATATTCTCTCTCTGGATGCCACTCTTGAGATTAGCACTGAAGAACTTCGTCAACCTTTCAAAGAAAAGAACGGACCCCCAAGAAGAGAACGAACGCCAACCAGGGGCGTTCGCCCGGCTCTTACGTGTAGCGGCTTGAGAACATAAACGGCTCGAACCGACAACATCCGCGGTTTCGGCCCAAATTATTTGAGAATAAGGAGGTCCTCAGGCCCAGATTAAATGAGAATGGACCCACATTATTTGAGAACAGCCTGAAAACATCCGCGCCGGCTCACATTCGGTGAGAATAACGAGCCTGCTAAAGTGGAATTCCTGCGGCCAGCAGTTCATTCTGCAATTCCTGGGTTCGGCCCGGCGCCAGTTGGCCCCGCAGGAATTCTTTGATCTCGCGCGGTTTCGCGTTGAGAAGCTCTGCCAAGACTTTGACGTTGTAGCCCTCCCGGGTCAGCCTTGGTTCCAGCCCATTAATATCTTTGGCAAGCACATTGTCGATCATATCCGCTCCCACCGGTTTCTGGCCGACCTTGTAAGCTTCTTCAAGGGCACGCGTCAGATAAAATTCGAACTGCAATGGGATTGAGAGCTTTTCGCTGAGCGCAGCAAAGGCGTCCTCCGTGATAATGCCCTCCATCTTCGTCTTCGGCACCATCGATTGCACCAACAACCACTTGATATACTTCCGCTTCTCGGTTCCCTAGCCCTCCAACTCGAATATTGTGGCGCGCGAACCGATCTCCTCCATCGATGGTCGGCGCAGATCGTTCTTCAGCTTCGGATGGCCTGCTAGCACTACCGAAAGCGTGCCGCCGCTGTCCCGAACCACCTCAATTAGCCGCTTAAGACCGATAAGGGTCTTGCTGTGCAGATCATGCGCATCGTCGATGAACAGGGCGATCGGCTTCTGGCGTTTCCGAATAAGATCGCGCAGTGCGCGTTCGCGTCTTTCGGGCTGAGTGGGAATCTTGAAATCCTTCTCCGTAGCCAGATCGTAAAATAACGCCATGATCAAAGTGGCCAGACTGATCTGACCTTTTTCCACTGATAGCGACTTAGATGCTAGGATTTCCTTGTCTTGGGAAAGCGCTTCCTGAATGCGCCGTAGCATCGTGCTCTTCCCAGAGCCGATGATGCCAGACAAAGCGACGAGTTTTCCCGCTTTAATTTCGAGTTTCAGTTCCCGGACGATTTGTTCGGAATGTTCGGTCTCAAAGTAACCTGCCTGCCCGAAGTCCCTGGCGGAGCCATAGTAGTTTCTGACGTCACTCAACATAGCGATCCCTCTCTGTGCGATGACTGAAGTATTCCTGCACCTGCTCGATGACTTGCTTTTTGTTGAGCGTGGCGCCGACAAGCGTGTTAACCCAATCGAGTTGTTCCGGTGGCAGCTTAGCAAGCGCAATACCCAAGTAATCGGCTATTGCCCGCTTGGCCGCCAACGCATTAGGGTAGGCGAATTCCTGGAAGGGATCTGGGTCCATGAACATAGTTGCGGACACTTCTATGTTACGGATAAGCAGTGCTGCATGGGGATTGGCTTCCAGTGCAGCCCGAGGCAAAGCCAGTCGTTCGGCGAGCGCCTCGATTCGGTCCGCCCGTTGTTGGGTGGGAGTTTTCTTAAACGTGCGGTAGCGATACAAAGGGATTGGCCCGCCCACCGGCGGGTAGGGGCCGAAGCGCTTGTCACCATGCTCGACGTACAGCTCGTTGTCGAAAATACCCCACCAGAGTATTACAGTTTCTCCGGCCAAGTCCGGGTCGACTTCGTAATTGATCCCTTCCACTGACACCCTGGCGTCACTGCCGACCTTGCGCCGTTCGGGCTCGCGCGCGAACGTA
>DASZHC010000035.1:0-3742 GCA_035938215.1 Chthoniobacterales bacterium | reverse complement strand
GGCTTCCAATGACGGTTTTTCAGCGTTATAGAACCAAGCCCAGGAATTTCTAAACCATAGCTGCGGCAGTACGTGGATTGAGGCCGTCTCCGGTCCCCGATTAACCACTGTGATCTGCATGAGAATGTCCTCTGGACCGGCTTTCGCATACTCCACAAACAGATCGAAATAACGGTTTTCGCCAAAGACACCGGTATCGATCAACTCGTGCTCAGGCTCATTTTTGCTTCGGCGACCATTCTCCTCAACAAGCTCCGAATAAGGAAATTCGTTTTGCGGGTATTTATACAAAGCTTTCAGATAGGAATGGGTCGGCGTCGCGTCGAGGTAGTAATAAATCTCCTTTACATCTTCACCATGGTGGCCCTCGCTGTTTGTGAGGCCGAAAAGCCGCTCTTTCAGAATCGGATCCTTCTCATTCCAGACCGCAAGGGCCAGGCAAATGCGCTGATGCCGGTCACTGAATCCGCAAATACCGTCCTCGCCCCAGCGATAGGCGCGACTGCGAGCATGATCGTGTGTGAAATAGTCCCAGGCCGTTCCGTTCGGACTGTAATCTTCGCGCACGGTTCCCCATTGGCGCTCGCTAAGATATGGACCCCAGCGCTTCCAACGCACCTTCCCGTTCTCTGCTTCTTTCAGTCTTTCGCGCTCTTTCATGGTTCTTCAGGAATTTGCCAGGAGAAACAGACACCGACCTGGTTCGTACGTGCCGCGTTGCATTCGGGGGTCGGAAGCGTAAATCTATGCAGCACGGCGGCCGCATTCAAGCCGGATATGGCCGCGTCTCAGAATACAGAAGACAGAAGACAGAAGACAGAATACAGAAGTCAGGAGGCAGAAGACAAATTCCGAGCTCTGAACCCTGAACCTTGAACCCCGAGCCGCGAACGCCAAACCGCGTACCCGGACAGCGGCGCAATTTTGCTATCCAAATGATTTTCTTATAGGATGAAAACCTGAGACATGAGCAACCTTTCATCTGACGCAATTGTTTTCTTTGGGGCGAGTGGCGACCTCGCTTACAAACAGATATTTCCCTCTCTTTTACGGTTGGTTCGCGATGAGGGAATCCGTGTCCCCATCATCGGTGTGGCCAAGTCTGGCTGGAATCTACAGAAATTTAAGGAACGCGCGAAAGACAGTTTGGAAAAGCATGGAGGAGCCGATGCCGATTCGCTGCAGACCTTGACGAATCTTCTTCACTACGTGGATGGAGACTACGTGGACGGAGAAACCTTCGTTCAACTTCGGAAGGAACTAGGGGACGCTCAACGCCCGCTCCATTACCTCGCGGTGCCGCCAAGCCTGTTCGCTGTCGTAGCGGAAGGACTGGCAAAATCAGGTTGCGCAACAAACGGCCGCCTGGTGATCGAGAAGCCGTTCGGTCACAACCGGACAACGGCGGCCGAACTGAATAGAGTACTATCCCGGTATTTTCCTGAGGAGAACATCTTTCGCATTGATCACTACCTAGGTAAAGAGCCAGTCCAGAACATTCTTTATACACGCTTCGCGAACCCGATTCTGGAACCGATATGGAATCGCAGCTATGTCAGTTGCATTCAGATCACAATGGCTGAGAGCTTCGGAGTCCAGGATCGAGGAAAGTTTTACAACGAGACGGGCGCGATTCGCGATGTCATACAGAATCATATGCTGCAGGTCCTCGCCAATCTCACCATGGACGCACCGACCCGTGAAGACCGCGAAGCTGAGCGGGACCAGAAGGCCAACCTGCTGAAAGCCGTGAGGCCGCTCGACCCGGAACACGTCGTTAGAGGACAATACAATGGTTATCAAAAGGTTCCCGGTGTTCGACCCGGATCGGCCGTTGAAACGTTCGTTGCTGTCAAATTGTACATTGACACCTGGCGCTGGGCGAATGTGCCGATCTATATTCGCGCGGGTAAATTGCTCCCGGTAACCGCAACCGAAATAATGGTGGAGTTCAAACGGCCGCCGTTTGAAGTATTTGGCGAGATTGTTCCGAGTTCGTCCAGTCACATGCGAATGCGAATCAGTCCTGATATCGCCATTGCTTTGGGCGTCCGCGTCAAACTGCCTGGCGAGCGGATGGTTGGACAAGATGTTGAAATGATGCTCACGGAAAGCGCCGATGCCGATATGCCTCCCTATCAGCGGCTCCTGGGCGACGCGTTCGCGGGAAGCGGTGAACTTTTTGCGCGTCAGGATTTTGTTGATGCTCAATGGCGCGTTGTGGAGGGAATCCTGGACAACGTCACACCGCTCTATAAATACGATCCGGGTACGTGGGGACCGGAAGAGGCTGGACGATTGATCGGGAATGACGGACCATGGATCAATCCCAAAACACCTTGAAGCAAACCGAAAAGAAATCGGGGTCGCGGTTTCTGCCTACGTGAATTTAAGCGCGGCATCGGAAATTGCGATAGACCGGCTGAGGTTCGGGTAACCTTGTATGCAGAGTTAGGAGAAAGCTATGACGATTGGATACAACAAACCACTATACATTTTGCCTTTTGATCATCGCAGTTCTTTCGAAAAAGGACTGTTCGGATGGAAAGGTCCGCTGACAGAGGAACAGACTGAAAGAATAGCCCAAAGCAAGGCCGTCATTTACGACGCCTTCAAGCTTTCGCTGGCGAAGGGCGTCTCGAAGGAAGACAGCGGCATTCTTGTCGACCCGCAGTTCGGCGCCGCCATTCTTCGGGATGCGCACGCGAACGGATATATAGCATGCATGCCCGCTGAAAAAAGCGGCCAGGCGGAGTTTCAGTTTGAGTATGGAGATGATTTCGAGGCCGAAATCGAAAAATTCCAACCCGATTTTGTGAAGGCGTTGGTACGCTACAATCCGGAAGACGACGAGGCTCTCAACAGGCGGCAAGCCGCTCGTCTTAAAGATTTATCCGATACCGCGCACAAGCATGATCGCCATTTCATGTTCGAATTGCTCGTTCCGCCGACTGCCGAGCAAAACGAACGAGTGAAAGGGAATCAGGACGTTTATGATACAAAATTGCGTCCGGCGCTCATGGCCGGCGCAATAACGGAGTTGCAGAACCGCGGTGTCGAACCGGATGTATGGAAGATCGAAGGACTGGACCACGGCGACGATTGTCTGGAAATCGTAAAGGCGGCTCAACGGGATGGGCGCAAGGAGGTCGGGTGTATTGTTCTAGGGCGTGGTTCCAATGAGGACAAGGTTATCGAATGGCTCACCATAGCGGCAAAGGTACCCGGTTTCATCGGATTCGCGGTCGGTCGCACCTCTTTTTGGGATCCGCTTGTTGCATTGCGTGACGGCAAGGTTGCGCGCGAAAAGGCTGTTGAAGAAATCGCCAGCAGGTTCATGAAATGGACTCAGATTTTTGTCGACGCGCAGAAGGCGTAGAAGCGAAGTGCTGTGTCGACTCGCTCTTAAGGGCGTCCGCTCCGTCGGCGCCGTGAAATGGTGTTAGTGCGCCCTACCGGCGGGCTGCGAGAGAACCGCCCCCATAAGCGCTAACTTGAGCGCAAAGTAAGCGAAGCGTCCCCGCTTTGCACACTTCAAAGCCGTGCAAACTGAGACGGTTCGCCTACCTTGGAGCCCGTTTCTTGGCTATCTGACTCAAGTTAACTTAACTTCCTTCCGGCTTAAACTGATTCCCCTCGTAAGGGGGTGTGTAGCCCGAGATTTTCGGGCTACACCTCAGCCCAGGCAGGCGGTTGGGTGAATAAAGGAAGCAGACCGAGCCGGGCGAGCAGAACGTTGAGC
>DASZHC010000034.1:0-3140 GCA_035938215.1 Chthoniobacterales bacterium | reverse complement strand
TGTGGTTAGTCTTTCTCGAGGTGACCGTTCTGCGCTTTGCGTGGAATTTTACCTTTGCCTCTATCCCGTTCGTGCAAGTGATTTGGGCACTAGGTTGGTCGATGGTCGCAATGGCACTGATAGTTAAACTGCCTGTTCGCTGGATAGCCGCACTGGGAGTTGCCACGATTGTGTTTCACAACCTGCTCGACGCGATCCATCCTGCCTCGCTAGGCAGTTTCTCCGGCCTGTGGATGGTTTTACATACCCCCGGCTTGGTCTCGATCACGCCGGAAATGAGTTTCTTCGTTGGCTATCCGTTGATTCCCTGGATAGGTGTCATGGCTGCGGGCTATGCCATGGGTGCACTGCTTGAGAGGAACGACCGCCGGAAATGGACTCTCGGGCTGGGTGTTGCGCTCACGCTGGCTTTCTTTGTGCTGCGCGCTCTCAATCTCTATGGAAACGGTGAAGCCAGCAGTTCGTCCTTCTTGCTATCAACGGTGGGGCCATGGAAGGTACAACCGAGCTTGACATTGACCATCATCGCATTTTTTGACACCCTAAAATATCCGCCTTCTCTGGACTATCTGCTGATGACCCTTGGCCCCGCACTGATTGTTCTGGCGTGTCTGGATGGCGTGACACCGGGGCGTGGTCTGGGGCGGATTCTCCTCGTGTTCGGGCGCGTACCCTTATTTTACTACGTACTCCACATCCTTCTGATTCACGCTATGGCAATTTTTGTGGGCTTGCTATTTCATCAACCCGTCTTTTGGCTTTGGCATGGAGGTCACCCTCCTCCGGCCGGTTATGGCCACGGTTTGCCGTTTGTTTACTTGATGTGGTTTATAGCGTTGTTGATTCTTTACCTCCCCTGTAAGTGGTACATGGCGTTCAAGAGCAAGCATCGCGACTGCGCATGGTTGAGCTACCTATAGGTGTCTTAATCGAGATTTGGGACGAACAGATTAATGGTCGCGTCTAAACAACGAACCATGAAATTTGAGCAGGTCGCCAAACACTTTCGACAGAACGTCGCGCCGCTGAGTGCATCACACCCAGGAATCCCGTCTGCCGAGGTGAATGTGAAGACCTGGCACTTCGCCTTCAATCGGCTCGACGACCTGCCGGAAATCCTGATCCTGGGTCGCGAGCGCGAGTTTCTGACTTGGCTCTTCCATGCGAAGGCAGCCAAGCCATGGGCGATCGGTCCGGCCGATCTCGACGAATATGTTCGCGTGCTCGCCGCCCCGGGCGCGATGCGCGCAGCACTGTCTTATTACCGGACCGCGTTCAGCCCGGAGGGCCTCGCACAGAGCCGAGACCGCGCCGAACGGAAGCCGACCATGCCCGTCCTGGCGTTCGGGGCAGAACGCTGCGTGATAGAGGCGGTCGATGCGGCGGGTATCAGCCTGGTGATCGGTTGGCTATGAAGTGCCCTCTCCGAAGCAGCGAAGGCCCATGAGTGGCTAGCGGCTGGCCATGTTTTAGGCAAAATTCTGCTCCGGATCCGTTAGCTCAAAGCAAACCATTATGAAAGACGAAGCAGAAGATCAATCCGTCCTAAACGTTATCCAGCAGCTCGCGGCGGAGGAGCATCGCCTGTATGAACACAAGGCGCTCACTGATGCCGATCGTGCGCGTTTAACCAAAATTAATATCGAATTAGATCAGTGCTGGGATCTGTTGCGGCAGCGTCAGGCTTTGCGGGACGCCGGACGTAATCCAGATGAGGCGCATGTGCGGCCGCCCGAGATAGTCGAAAACTACGAGCAGTGATAGGGAAGGAGCCGGCGGGAATTCCAGCGCGCGTTCGCCAGCCGGCGGCGGTTTCGATCATCCGAGGCCTTCCCGCCAAAGGCTTGAAGACGATGCCCGGCCGGTTTCGCGACACAAGAGATCAAAGAGACTTTTTTCCGGGAGTTTCCGATCTGGGTCAAAATGAGCGTTTTGGATTACTGTGAATGCCCATCAACTAGCCCTCTCAAATTGGCTCTCGTGAAGACAGAGCTCGAAGACTGTGTAGGACACCGGCAGCTCTCCAGGGTTTAACCGGAATCGGGATTCCAAATAGAAAAATCCTGGCACGTCACACTGGCCAACTATATTCCATTCGCGGTAGGAGTGGGGGTGGTCGATCAGGAGGCGAGCCTTACTGTAGGGTTGAGCAAACTTGCGGCCAATCGAAATCGCGTCAGGCTTTGCGGGTTGCTGAGACTTTGGTTTATTCCTTCTCTAGTACGCTTGCTCATTGCAGTGCTTCTACAAGGTTATCGCTTACTTGCGCGAGCAGATCGCGCCCGTCAGCAATCGATGCTGATCGCGTCAAAGAGCACCATGCAGCGCTTGACACATTGGGCCAGATCGCGAATGAGGTTGTCGGTATCGCGGACATCCCAAGCTTCCACAATATTCATTGGTTTGGAGACTAAACCGATCGTCCAATGATTCTGATCTAACGGTCTTACCCAGGCCGCTTAGCCTCAGCAAATCCTTTCGCTCAATGGCCGATTATTGTATCCTCTCCAGGACAGAAATTATGAGCTTTGACGAAATAGTCGAAGAGGTACCGAAACTAACTGGGGAAGAACGAGATGCGCTACGTTCATACCTCGACCAATATGAAGCGATGGAGAATGATGCCATCGACGAAGGTCTTCGATCTCTCAAGGAAGAACCGACGATCACCTTCGAGGAATTGGATCGGAGAATTTCGGAGAAGTTTGGTTGGAAGTAATCGTCACTGGAAAAGCTGCTCACGATTTAGATGAGTGGCTGAGTCGCATCGAGGCGGACAATCCAGCCGCTGCAGAAGCCTTCCAAGCTCGAATTAGACACTGGATCGAAGTCATCAGACAGCATCCACAAGCCGGTCACAGACACCCGAAACGGCGAGAAATTCGAACGGTAGTCGAGTCACCGATCATCATTTATTACACAGTTTCAGCCTCGCAAATCGAAATCCTTCGATTTTGGCATTCAGCCGGAAATCCAAGATCAATTCGCTATCGCTAGCTAGGCTACCGGATAGAGCACCGGGCCTCGGCCGGATTGCCTCGAAATGCCACAAAACAACTCTGGTAGACGATGGAAATCCAGAAAAATGGACACATCAAAAAGGCCGGTCAATATCTGGCAAGCGAGCTCTTTGCGCGACC
>DASZHC010000033.1:0-39568 GCA_035938215.1 Chthoniobacterales bacterium | reverse complement strand
GACTACGGAGTTGGTCTATCGCAGACATCTCTTGCCGGAAATCACGGAACCGATCCTGCGCCCGCAGTTCGAGCGCCTGGAAATAGAGTTTGAGCAGATACTGGACGTGCTTGCCGAATGCTTTCGACGGGGTGATTGCCGCCGCGAGTTTCCAAGCCTCCGTGGTGCGTTGGCTGCCGTAGATCAGGCAGTCGAAAAAATAGCCGTAAGCCGAATCCTATTGAACCAGAGCCTGGAAGCACCCGTGTGGACGCTGGATCTCGTCGACCGTTATCACGCAATCGGGGAGGCATTGGAAGAGCTCGCGCGGTTGGCTCGAACCTTGGAGATTCAGCGGTACTGGGGGGATTATGCGCTGTAAGCAGGAGCCACGATGGGCTATACTTTTCTATCGTGTTATTTCGGGGACCGGACACTAGGATTCTTGTTGCACCTGGATTTCTTGCTCGAGTCGGTTTCCGGGTGCACTCTACCGGTGGTAGCCGAATTGTTGTTACGAATTAAGCCCCGAAGAAGCTGGTTCGAATGAGGGTTTTTATTCGAGTCGCGTTGTTCACCGTTCTTGTGATGGTATGTGCTTTGGCACAACAACCTCAGGCTTCACCGAACGATGAAAAGCAAGCTCCTTTGCCCGCTGCCTCCGGAAGTCCGGAGCCTCAGGCTGCGCCCGAATTGCTGCCAGATTCAACGACGCTTCCAGTTGCACCTGCGGAATTGCGATTGCCGGCCCCTATCAATTTGTTGAACCCTGAGTCGGCTACGCGAGGTGCGTCCGCTCCGAAAGTGCAATTGTCGCCAGTGGAGTTGGCAAAAATGCAGGCGCGTTTGCTTGAATTGCGAGTCGTCGCCGAACGAATGCCGCGCGCGGTATATCTTCTCAAGCTTGCGGACGGCGCCATGACCGAGGAGGCCAAGCGCGAATTCATGCGCGCTTATCATCATACGGTTTGTACCGAGATGCGCCGATTGGATCCAAGGATCAGTCCGGCGATAAACGACTATGAAGCGACACAAATTCGGCGGCTCGCTCAGGGTCCCTCGCGCCTGGTCATTGTGACGCGAAGATTCCAACGCAGCGACCGGCAGCACCGTATCAAGTCGACCGATCGCTAGCCGGCGATCACACCTGAAATGAACGAATCCCCTCTTCGGGCGAGTCGGCGCAACACCATTTCACAGCGCCGAGGGAGCGGCCGGAACCCCAGGATCGGCCAGCAATGGTGTTCATCCCGAAAATGGGAAGTTGTCCTGTTCGGAAATGGGACGATGGGCTTGCAGAATTGAGTCGCGATCCAGAGATATGTAACGTATAAGTTACTTACTATAAGATACTTATGTAATAACGCGTATAATGGCATGGGACTTGCTTATCATTCTTGCGATTCCAATGAGAGAGGTCAAAACAGGTTGTCTAATGCTTCTTGTCTGCACCGCGCTTTATATTCAGTTTGATCCGCGGATCTGGAATGGCCTGTGCCAACTACTTGCGAAACTGCTGGTCGGTCCGAACTAGTCTGCGGGATTTTCAGTTGCCAGTTTTATTCGACTCCGAAGGCCCGTAAACAATTGCGTTGAGTAAGAGCCGGACGCTGGAAGTCCAGATCATTCGAAATCCCGGCTCGGAATTGAAAAGAATTACCCGTCCTTTATCGATAGGCTCTTCGATCAGTGCCGAGGTGCCGCGCAGCGATTCTTCCGTGTTACCTTCCCAAAAAAAGCCGCTGATCTTCAGCTTGTCCCCCTCAAAAGTGAGAACGTTGGCGCCTGTCTCGCTTCGTTCGAAGAAAACGTTACCCTGCACAAGGAGAGGCAAATCCTCATCCTCATACCCTATGGTTAAGAAATGGTCGCGATTTACGTGGGCGCGCACGATAGCACCTGGCACTTCGAGAGGTTTACGATCCTGTGAACCTTTCTTTTCGCCCGGCTCTTTTTGTTTTTTGGCTCTCTCTTCCGTCGATTTGTCAGAGTTTTCGCCGGCACCTAGAATGCGGGACGAGGTCAATTTCGTTTCGGGATCGGCGGCGAATTCGCTGGAGCCTCCCATGCAGATCAACACGCCTCCCTGGCTTACCCAGTCACGCAAGTCATCCAACTGGTCCTCTTCAAGCTCCTTCTTATATTCAGACGCTTCGCCGTTTGGCAGAATCAGAACGTTAAAATGTTGAAGAACATCCGTGGTCACCTCCGAGAGCGGTACCGGTACGAGGTCAAGTCCATACTGCTGTTCCAGGAGAAATTTCAACAGCCCGTAGCTGGTTTGATTGGCGGGTTCTCCTGCCAGTATCGCGACCTTAGGAACTTTCAGTGAAAAGATTTTTTCCGAACCGATGCCAGGGTCATTGTCATCCGAAAGTGCGGACGATATTGGCTTCACCAATACTCCATACTGGTCAGCAAAGCGCCCTAGAACTCCCGATAGATCGGCCGGATTTCGCTCCGTTCGAAGAATGAAACTGCCTCTTGGAAAATCCTGTCCCCCGGCACGAAACATATCGTTTGAAGTCTCAACACGATATCCGCGTTGGAGAAGGTCAACAGCCATCTGCGTCGAATGCCGTGATCTTGATTCAAATCCGTAGGCAACCCCGCCGGGCAGGTGAGTCCGCGACGGAGCCTCTCGTCCGTCGGCCGACGGTGTACGAGAGGACTTCTGCTGGTCGCCAATCGGATCAACCCTATCGGCTTGAATCGGCTGCTCCGTGGAGTAAGTCTCGACCCCCATCGCGAGAGGTAGTGACCAGGAGGTCACGTCGTAGAACTCGTAATCCTCTTTCGTTTCCTCGGTTCCCTTCTTTTCGTTCGCTCTTCGATGCTTCTCCTGCCGCGTCAGAAACTCCGGATCCTCGGGAGTTTCCAAATCGAGGAGCGTCGTGGCCATTCGACCGTATGGCTGAGCCGAATCGACAACATAGGAACCGGCAGGAATCGTTTTGTCAGTGAAATCGCGGCCGTAACGATCCGTTCCCCTTATAAGAAGCACTTCGCGATTCGTCCGGGAAACTTCTATACCCTGCAGTTGCAACAGCGCCAAAAGTTCCCTAGCCGTCGGAGAATCTGGATCTGGAATGACATAGCGTTTTCGATGAGGGTCTTTGACGGAAGCTTCGAAGAAATCACGATAGTCTCGCAGCCGCTCTTCGCGATTTGCGGCGGCTGTGAGAACGGTGGAAAGATCTGCCGTAAAATGCTTCGCAATACCGTCACGAAGAGTCAATACGGTCCCGTCGTCTCGATACCAGCGATATCCCAGCACACCGCCTCCGTCTGTTTCATAAGTCATTCCGGTCGCTCCATGCAGGGAGGACCAAGTATCCCAGTATCCAGGATAAAAGAGATCGAACAACTCACGAACGAAATAGGGCCAGCCATATCGATCAAAGGCTGCAGCATTGGCTTTGCCAAAGGTTTGGAGCCATTTGGTTGTTGTTTTTGCCGGCAGATTCGGATTGATGGGAAGCGCGGGCGGGGGGAAGAAGTATTCTTTGGTTTGCCCGTGATGATCGGCGAGGACCTGAGGATGCCATTCCAGGAAAGCTCTGGATGCGATCCGGGATTCGGGTTGAGAGAGCGAAATAAGGTCTCGGTTAAGATCAAAGAAGTTGTGATTTAGCCGCCCGTCGATGCTCCATGGTTCGTCGTGCTCGTAGGCGTAATGTTCCGGGCGGGCGTCGCCGTGTGCATTGTACCAGGTGGCAAAGCGTTCGTGACCATCCGGGTTTTGACATGGATTGATCAGGACGACCGTGTGATCCAGGGCATCTTTGATGGCTTGATCGTCCGAAGCCAAAAGCTGGTAGAGGACCTGGATTCCTGCCTCAAATGCGGCAGATTCATCACCGTGAATACTATAGGAAAGCCAGACCGCGACCGGCGCCGTTTGGATTGCGTTTTCCAGATCGCCCGCGTTTGACTTTCGAGGATCAGCCAAGCTTGCAAGTTGCTCTTTAATTTGCCCCAAGTGAGCCAGATTCGCTGGAGAACTTATCGCCAGCAGGTAAAGGGTCCGATGTTCGGGAGTTTTGCCGAGCCGAAAGATGCGGAGCCGGTCAGAGTGACGTCCGTAGTCGCGCAGCAACGACTCATAAAGCGCAAATGTCGTGAGAAATTCGCCCGGTCCGTAACCGAAAAAATCCGAAGGCCGAACAACCTCTGAGCGATATGGACCGCTCTCGTAAAAGTCAAATGACCGGCTGTTTGCAGGAAGGTTGGCAGGGTTTGGCTGGGCGAAAACCCCGGAGGCAAAAATCCATAGGAGGACTAACGAACAGGCTGGAGAGCGATTCACGCTCATAATGTACAACCTGAACTCCTAGCCTAGCCTGGAAATTTCACGAGCCAAAGCGCTCGCGAAATTCCCAGGCTAAAGCAATTCCGGCTTTGCCAGGAGCGCCAGAATCCTACGAACCAGGCGTCCGGACTGGCCCCCATCGATGACGCGATGATCGAAACTGATCGTCAACTCGGCCTGGAGGCGCGGCACGAACTGGCCTGACTTCTCGTCCCAGAACGGGCGCATTTCTCCATAACCGAGCCCGACGATCAGGGTCTCGTTGGGAAGCGGGATCGGGGTCGCCCAATGCACACCCAGAGTCCCAAAATTGGTGACTGACGCAATCGCCGGCCTTTTAGCCTCGTCCGGCAGCCGTTTATCTTTCGCCGCCTGCAAAAACTTTTTGTATAGGCCAGGGAGCTCGGCAAGCGGCTGTTTATCCAGGTTTGCGAAGACCGGGACGACAATCCCATCTTCGACCTCGACGGCCACGCCGATATCGATTGAGCTTGGCAGGAAGATTTTGTCTCCAATCAGAAGTCCCGCCGACTGTGGAAATTCAGAGAGGGCGATAGCCACCGCTTTTGCCAAGTATAGTGCGGGCCCGGGGGAAGGGGATAACGTTTTGCGGTGTGCAAGGATCGGCTCGAGCGAAACGGAAACGCCCAGAGTCGCTAACGGTCGCGTCCAGCTTCGACGCATTGAATCGGCGACTGCCAAGCGCATCGGGGAAGCCTTCTTCGAAGGGCGTTGGCTCAGATGATCGAGATAAGCTTCGAAATCAGCGTTGGTGACGCGACCGCCGACGCCGCTTCCCGCTACCACGCCCACGTCCGTCGGATGAATGCCGAGTTCCTGGATTCGCGCTCTCAGGCGGGCAGATACGAAAGATGATCCTGCATAGCCAACCGGGACCTCCCTGTCACGAGCAGCATGCGACTCGGCAGTCTCGGCGCATTGATCGACCAGCTTGTCGGTCCCGATTTGATCAGGGGATACCGACGCAGCCTTAGCCAGACGGGCGGCATCTTCTTCCGAAGCCTCGACATAGCCGAGAGTACTTCCAACGGGATATGTCTCATTGACTTCTGCCGAAAAGCTTTGGATCACACCCTGGCAAGGTGTTATCACGCTCATCACCGCTTTATTCGTTTCCACCTCGATTACTTCCTGGTCTGTGGCGACGTGATCGCCAACTTTCACACTGAGTTGAACGACGGTAGCTTCGGCGATCGATTCGCCGAGTTGCGGCATGATGATAGGCACCTTCGGCATAGGGTAAAAGGATTCGAAGCCTTACCAATCAAAAAGCCGGCGCGCCGCAGCGGCTATCACCCGGCTCGATGGTTTGTGGGCGCTCCAGAGGTTTGGGCTGAAAGGAATTGGGGTGTCTTTACTATTGATCCGTTGCGGTGGCGCATCGAGGAGATGGAAACCATGCGTGGCCACGCTCGCGATGACTTCAGCGTTTACACCGCCCCATGGCCACGATTCTCCTACGCAGAGAAGCCGCGATGTCCGCGCCACAGAAGCCAAAACAGTATCGATGTCCAGCGGTTTGACCGTCCGGAGATCGACGATCTCAACTTCAATATTTTCCCGCTTCAATTGCTCTGCGGCAGAAAGCGACTCGTGAACCATCGCGCTGTACGATACAATAGTCAGGTCTCGCCCAATCCTCGCGACCCGCGCCTTGTGAGGTGGGAGTCCAGTTTCCGTAAGAGCGTCGACTTTCAGACGGTTGTATAAGTATTTGTGCTCACAGTAAATTACCGGGTCATCGATCGCGATCGCCTCCAAAAGCATGCTATACGCATCGTCGACCGTAGCCGGAGTCATGACGACCAAACCCGGAAAATGTGCGTACAGGGACTCCAGATTCTGACTGTGAAAGGGTCCGCTCCCGGGGTTTCCGCCCGAAGGAAGACGGATCGTGATGGGACAAGCCACCTGCGTTCGCCAAAAAAGGGTCGCAGCCTGGTTGACAATCTGATTGATCGCAACACTCGAAAAATCTGCGAATTGCATCTCGATGATTGGCCGCATTCCTTCGATTGCTGCCCCGATTGCGCTCCCAACCATTGCATCCTCGCTTATGGGTGCGTCAATGACCCTGCCGGGAAATTCTCTCGCCAGGTTCTTGGTCGCCTTGAATGCTCCGCCGAAGGTAGCGATATCCTGCCCATAGATATACACACGCGGGTCGTCCCGCAGAGCCCTTCTCTGTGCTTCACGAATCGCTTCGAGATACGTGATACTCATCGAATGGAATGTGCTTCTGCGACTGATTCAGTTGCGTAAGGGCACCAAGTCTCCTCAATCGGATCCGCTTGAGGCTCGCGCTGAGCAATTGCCACCGACTCTTCAACCTGCCGCTTCGCAACTTTTTTCCAGTTCTCAATTTGAGTTTCGTCTGCCCATTTCTGCTTGCACAAATAAGATTCTGCGACCTTGAGGCAATCGCGACCAACAGGAGATTCAAGCAATCGCTTGTCCATATAGAACGCGTCGTCGTGTTCGGCATGGCCCGTAAGGCGAAGGCAATGTCCTACCACCATTTGAGGGCCGTGTCCCGACCGCGCCCGCTCCATCGCATTTCCCACGACCTCAAGGCACTCGGCGAGATCGGTTCCATCCATTGTGTAACCTTCAAGCCCGTAACCTCGAGCACGATCAACCAGGTCGCTGCACGCAAATTGGCGAGTGTTCGGCGTGGAATAAGCGTAACGGTTATTCGATATGACCAGTACGAGGGGCAACTTCTCCACGGCGGCCATATTAATAGCTTCGTGAAAGGCTCCTGTGGAGGTGCCTCCATCACCGATCGTTGTCGCGCCGATGGCAGTCCTATCCCCCTTAAAACGTCTTGCGATCAACGCCCCCGCCACAACGGAAACAAGCGCCCCCAAATGACTGATCATCGGGAAATACCCTTCGCGAGGTCTTCCCCGATGCACATTTCCGTCCCGTCCCAGCGTTGGCCCGGTCCTTGATCCAAAATGTGCCCGGAAAACGTCGATAATAGGTTCGCCAAACGCCAGGCGTCCTGCCTGGTCACGAATCAAGGGGCCGAAGAGGTCGCCCGGTTTGAGCATCGTTCCAACCGCCGAACTGATTGCTTCCTGTCCTTTACCCAAATAGACGCCCCCTGCAATTTTTCCTGCCCGCCACAGACTTCCCAATTTTTCTTCGACTGTCCGCGCAAGGAGCATCCATTTAAACGCCGTAATGTACCGATCCGGAAATAGCGATGGAGCAACATCCCCTCGATGCTCCTTGAGGGTATCTAGCATAAGCGATCATTATCAGCTTTCGTCAGAGGCATGCAACGCTTTCTTACCTGCGGCGCAGTCTCCCGGGGGCCGATCCTGGGAAACTCACCGTCTCGCTCGCCGAGGGATATCGGCCCCCGACGCCGGAGCCGGCGAAGTAAGCAACGAATAATCGCTCCCGAAATCCTAACATCCCATGAATACGTTCCGACCGAATTCCGTCGAGATACTCAAGTCCTGGTTTGCTACGAATTCCGAATCCGCTTATAATCCAGGCGCGGAGTGATTAAGAAGTACAGATGAACGAAGAGAAAGCGCCCGAATACGGTGGTTTTAGTTCTGAGCCCGCAACTCCTCTCGAAGCTTTAGAGAGAATCATTGCCAGTCTGCCTCCAGGCGACCCTGCTAGAAGGGAATTGATCGACCTGCGGTCCAGTGTAGCTGAGCAAGAGGAGATGATCAGCGAAGCTCGACATACCATCGAGAAACTCGACGAGGTTATTAAGAAGGTAACGTCTCCTGCGAATCGCATCGGGACGTTTCTCGGCAGTCCCAATAAGGAAACTGCCCAGATTGTTGTGGGGGGGTCGGACTATTATTGCAATGTTGATCCGAGAATCAGCATTGCGAAGTTGAAGAAGGGTACACGCGTCCTGGTGAATGAGGCGTATGTTATCGTCGGAGATCTTGGCTACGATATGTCGGGGCCTGTCACGAAGATTACCGAACTTCTAGGTCCCGATCGGCTCAGGGTTGGTATGGAGCATGGAGTTCAGTCGATCGTACTACAGCGGTCGCAAGACTTGATGAAGGAAACGCTGAAGGTAGGGGACGAAATAAGAGTGGATCCCAACTACCGGATCGCCGTCGAAGTGCTAAGCCATACGAAAACCGAGGAATATTATTTGGAAACCGTTCCCGAATTGCCATGGGAAAGGGTCGGCGGTCAGGAAGATGCGTTGAGCGCAATCAAAGATGCGATCGAACTGCCGCTCCTGCATGCAGATTTGTTTGCAAAATTTCAACATCAAACGCCAAAGGGATTTCTTCTCTACGGACCGCCCGGTTGCGGTAAAACTCTGATTGGAAAAGCTACGGCCTACAATCTTACGAAGCAGCTCACGGAAAAGACCGGAGAGGACATGCAGCAGTTTTTCATGCATATCAAGGGTCCCGAAATTCTTAATATGTGGGTTGGCGAATCCGAAAGGATGGTTCGCGAGATCTTTGCAACTGCTCGGGAAAAGAGAAAGGAAGGCTTTTTGCCCTTCATATTCATCGATGAAGCCGAGAGCATTTTGGGAACTCGCCGAGCCGGTCGATACTCAAGCATCCTGTCGACGTTAGTGCCGATGTTCTGCACGGAGATGGATGGCATCGAGTCGTTGAACGAGGTCGTCATCATTCTCGCATCCAATCGGGCTGATTTGATCGACCCTGCAATTCTGCGGCCAGGCCGAATCGACCGTAAAATCAAAGTGGATCGTCCGGATCGCGAAGCCGCACGCGAGATTTACCGGATCTATCTCTCAGAAGATTTACCGTACGACCCGGATCTGGTGCAGAGGATGGGCGGAGTCTCTGATGCCGTCGCTCATTTGATCGATAAGGTGGTCGAAACTCAATTTTCTCACAAAGATGAGAATCGTTTTCTAGACGTTATTTTGAGGAGCGGGAAGCGAGACACTCTCTACCGAGGCGACCTGGTAAGCGGTGCGATCATTGCTTCGGTTGTGGAACGGGCGAAAGAATTGGCAATCAAGCGCGCGATCAGCACGATGCTGGAAGAGGGGATCAGTGAATCGGATCTCCTTGTTTCTCTCAATACTGAGTATGTAGAGAATGATATCTTTCCACCGACAGACATTGTCGAAGATTGGCTAAAGCTGATCGACTACGATTCAGAGAATGTCGTCAAGGTTTCTCCGGTCAGGGGCAACGAGAAACCGGCGGGTCCTTCTCATGTCATTTGATATCGGCCCGTCCCCTGACGCACCTTGAGTTGAATGAAGCGGGTTTTCGGCATCGAAACGGAATACGGGATAACGGTAAACGGAGTCGAAACGGTCGATGTAGTGGCCGAGTCGATAGAACTTGTCCGGTGCTACACCGAGCATGGGGCATTGATGAAGTGGGACTATGAATTGGAGGATCCCCACCTCGATGCGCGCGGATTCCGTGCGCAAACATTGATGCAGGATACCGATGAATCGGCCTATTACGAGCTGGACAAAAATCGTCCTCTGAGTTTTGAGGAGATCAAAAGCGATCTCGTGCTCAGCAACGGAGCACGATTCTACAATGATCACGCGCATCCGGAATACTCGACGCCGGAGTGTACGCGCCTCCGTGATATAGTTGCGCAGGACAAGGCGGGAGAACGTATTCTGAGCGAGTGTGTGCGCCGCAGGAACAAGAAGATCGCTCCGGAACGTGAGGTGCGGCTTTACAAGAACAACACCGACTTCATCGGACATAGTTACGGGTGCCATGACAACTATCTGATGAGTCGATCTGTGCCTTGGGATCGGCTTGTCACTGACGTCATTCCCTTTCTGGTCACCCGCCAGATTTTTGCGGGCGCCGGAAAAATGGGGATCGAAGGAGAGGGATCCTCAGGCCAGCCCGGGATTTTCCAGATATCGCAAAGATCGGATTTCTTTAGCGTCCTGGTGAGCATCGACACGATGAATCGACGGCCGATTGTCAATACGCGGGACGAACCGCACGCCGATCCCGGGAAGTATCGGCGCTTTCATGTGATTCTCGGAGACGCCAACATGAGCGAATTTGCGACTGCGATGAAGATTGGGACGACGTCTCTCGTTCTGGAGCTCATCGAGAAGCGCGAGGCTCCGCAGTTGGAGGTTGCACAACCGATCGACGCAACGAAGTCGATAAGCCGCGACCAGACCTATGACTGGATTATCGAGCTGAAGGATGGGCGGAAGATTTCAGCAATCGATGTGCAGCGAATGTATCTTGAAAAGGCGCTCAAATATTGTGACCGAACAGACCAGGAATCGGCATGGCTGTTGCAGGAGTGGCAAGGCCTCCTGAACGATTTGGAAGTCGACGCCATGAGGTGCGTAGATCGAATTGATTGGGTTGCAAAAAAATATCTGCTGAACACATTTCAGGAGAATGAGAGGCTCTCCTGGACAGATCCTTGGCTGCAATCGATCGATCTCGAGTATCATAACGTTGCGTGGGAACAGGGGCTCTACTATGAATTAGTCCGCCAAAACCAGGTTCGACGGATCCTGAAGGAGGACGAAATCAAAACGGCTATCTTCATGCCGCCTGAAACGACGCGCGCTTATTTCCGGGGCCGCGCCGTCGCGCGGTTTACACCTCAAATTCACACCATTCATTGGGACGAGATTGTGTTTGGCCAGGATTCAGGCCAACGCAGAGTCTCTTTTAATCATGCGTCGGATGACGATCGCATCGATCGTTTGAACACACTTATCCGGGAAGCAAACAACTACGAAGACTTCCTGTGCAGATTGGAGAAGTTTGTCTAGCCTGTAAAACCCAGCATTTCAACGACGACGGTCAGATGGCCTGGACACGCGCTCGCTATCCTCTGCCGCTCTTTCAGAGCGGGCCGCATACTAATATTCAAGACCCAGGGTTCCGCTTCGCTCCACCCTGGGCTGAGGTCCATTACGCCTTCGGCGTGTTCCCCAAATACGGCGCCCTGCACCGTTTCAAATCAAGGGCGAAGACAGTCTGTTTTAAAATTTCTTTTAAAAAAACGCAGCCCGAAAATCCCACGAGCGCTTTGGCTCGTGGGATTTTCGCGCTAAATTGGTTTCATGCGGATTGATCGTTTGACTGCGAAGATGCAGGAGGCTTTGCAAGAGAGCCAGGCTCTGGCCTCCAACCTGCAGCACCAGGAAATAGCTCCTGAACACTTGTTGTTGGCGCTGATACGTCAACCCGACGGGCTTGCTCGTCCGCTTCTCGAAAAACTCGGCGTCCGATCCCAATCGATCGAGGAACGCCTTGTTAGCGACCTCTCAAAGCGGCCAAAAGTTTCGGGTGGCGAACAGTACCTTGGCAACGAACTGCGAACGCTTTTGAGCTCGGCTGAAGCGGATATGTCACGACTCAAAGACGAGTTCGTAAGTGTCGAACATTTCCTAGTTGCGTTGGTCAACTCCCAGTCGGCTGCGGGCCGCTTGCTTCGAGGTGCAGGAGTCACCGACGAGAAGCTTATGCAGGCTATCGCCTCGGTCCGCGGTTCTCAGCGTGTCACGGATCAGAACCCTGAAAACAAATATCAAACTCTCGAGAAATACGGGCGTGATCTGACCGAAGCAGTGCGCAAAGGCAAAATCGATCCAGTAATCGGACGAGATAACGAGATCCGTAGAGTCATGCAGGTTCTGTCTCGACGCACCAAGAATAATCCGGTGCTCATCGGAGAACCGGGCGTCGGTAAAACAGCAATCGTTGAAGGCTTGGCACGCCGGATCGTGAGCGGCGATGTTCCAGATTCTCTTAAAAGGAAACGCGTGATCGCGATGGATCTCGGTTCCATGATCGCCGGTGCCAAGTTTCGTGGGGAATTTGAAGATCGACTGAAGGCGTTTTTGAAGGAAGTAACCGATTCCCAGGGGGAAATCATTTTATTTATCGACGAACTTCATACCATTGTGGGGGCAGGTGCTGCAGAGGGTGCCGTAGATGCATCCAATCTTTTAAAGCCCCAGCTTGCGCGCGGAGAGTTGCGCACAATTGGAGCTACGACGCTCGATGAATACCGGAAGCACATCGAAAAAGATGCCGCTTTGGAAAGGCGATTTCAGCCGGTCATGGTTCAGGAGCCTTCAGTGGAGGATACAATTGCAATTTTGCGCGGCCTGAAAGAGCGCTATGAGGTGCATCACGGGGTTCGAATTCAGGATGCTGCGCTCGTCGCTGCAGCGGTTCTGAGCCATCGATATATTTCCGATCGATTTTTGCCGGACAAGGCAGTTGATCTTGTCGATGAAGCTGCTTCCCACCTGAAAATCGAGCTAGACTCCATGCCGACCGAGATCGACCAGATCGAGCGTCAAATTATGCAGTTGGAAATGGAGCGCCAAGCACTGAAAAAGGAGAAGGATGAAGCAAGCCAGCAGCGTATGGCCCGACTCGAAAAGGACCTTTCGGATCTTCGAGAGCAAAGCGCACAATTAAAAGCTCAATGGCAAAGCGAAAAACAGATTATTGAGCAGTCTCGCAGGCTTCAGGAGCAGATCGAAAATTTGAAAATGGAATTGGAACAAGCTCAACGGCGCGGCGACTTAGCCAAGGCGAGCGAGATCCAGTACGGAAGACTTCCGGAGTTGAATGCGCAATTTACAAAGCACAACGAGCGTC
This sequence comes from Chthoniobacterales bacterium, assembly GCA_035938215.1. Lineage (GTDB taxonomy): Bacteria > Verrucomicrobiota > Verrucomicrobiia > Chthoniobacterales > JAFAMB01 > DASZHC01. Next base: position 26,650 of record DASZHC010000033.1, on the reverse strand, counting down.
TGGCTGAATTGCAAAAATCTCAGCAGATACTGAAGGAGGAAGTTACCGAGGAAGATATTGCCGAAGTTGTTTCCAGCTGGACAGGGATACCGGTATCAAGGCTTCGCGAGAGTGAAAAAGAAAAATTGGTGCACATGGAGGAGCGCCTCGGTGAGCGCGTCATTGGGCAAAGAGAAGCAATTTCCGCTGTTTCCAATGCAGTGAGACGCGCAAGAGCAGGGCTGCAAGATGAGAACCGGCCGATCGGATCCTTCTTTTTCCTTGGGCCGACAGGTGTGGGAAAGACCGAGCTGAGTCGTGCTCTCGCTGAGTTTCTGTTCGATGACGAAAACGCCATGATCCGCATCGACATGAGCGAGTACATGGAAAAACATTCGGTGGCTCGGCTCATCGGCGCGCCTCCCGGATACGTCGGCTACGACGAAGGTGGACAACTCAGCGAGGCTGTCCGTCGCCGGCCCTACTGTGTCATTCTTTTCGACGAGGTTGAAAAGGCGCATCCCGACGTATTCAATATTCTGCTGCAAGTTTTGGATGACGGCCGCATCACCGACGGACAAGGGCGGACGGTGGATTTCAAGAACACCGTTATCATCATGACAAGCAATATCGGGAGCCACTTCATCCTTGATGCGAGCGATCGCAAAGAACGCAACAGGCGCGTTATGGAAGCGCTGAGGAACCATTTCCGCCCTGAATTCTTGAATCGCATTGACGAGATAATCATCTTCGATCGACTGACCGAGGAAGAGTTGACCTCCATTGTCGATATTCAGCTTGCTCGCGTGCGCAGCAGACTCGCTCAACAGAATCTTCAGCTTGAATTGACCGACGCCGTTAGGCGATTGATTGCGCGGGAAGGCTTCGATCCGGTGTATGGCGCCCGTCCTTTGAAAAGAACAATTCAGCGCCTTCTGCTGGACCCGCTCAGCCTTGAACTGCTGGAGGGCCGTTTTGGGCCGGGAGCTGTCATCGTTGTGGACACCGATGGAGACCATTTGAAATTCCGGCCGCGCTGACTCTAGACAGGGCGAAAAAACAGGTTCTTGTTACGCTATGAAATCGGCTTATGATCTCGCGATGGAAAGACTGGAGAAGCAATCTCCCTCTGTCAAACTAACGGAAGGGCAACGTTCGCAACTTGCCGAAGTTGATTCGCTATATAAATCTCGAATTGCCGAAAAGGAATTACTCCTGAACGATCAGATCCGTCGGGAACAGGCAGCCGGCAGAGCCTCTGAGGTGGAGAGTCTGCGGAAACAGCTCGCGTCGGAAACTCGTCGCTTAACTGAGGAATGCGAGTCTAAAAAGGAGCGTATTCGACAAGGTTCTACCAATTAGCCTTTTACTGCATGACATGGCCGTGACTTACGCCAATCGACTGGCCGGTTAGCGCGTTGGTGGGAAAAGAGGCAAGAAAAACAGCAGTCGCAGCGACATCTTCCAGGGACGTGAATTCGCCGTCAACGGTCTCGCGAAGCATGACATCCCTAACAACCTCTTCTTCGGTTATTCCAAGCTGCTGCGCCTGCTGGGGGATCTGCTTTTCAACCAGTGCGGTCCTAACAAATCCCGGACAAATCACATTTGATCGGATGCCGCTCTTCGCGCCCTCTTTCGCAACGGCTTTTGCCAATCCGGCGATCCCATGCTTCGCCGCTACATAAGCCGACTTGTTTGGGGAGGCGATATGCGAGTGAACAGAGCCGAGATAGAGAATACACCCTCCGCGTCCATGCGATATCATTGCACGCATAGCCGCTCGCGTCGTTAGGAAAGCTCCGTCCAGGTGTATGGCCAGCAGCTTTTGCCAATCGGAAAGTGAAAAATTGACGATCGGGTTGATGATCTGAATTCCGGCGTTGCTTACCAGGATATCCAGTCCATCCAGGGAGTTGGAGACAAACTCGGTTCCTTCATCGACCTGGGTTTCATTAGCCACGTCCATCTGAACGGCAATTGCGATACCGCCCCTTGACTGAATTTCTCCAGCCGCTTGTGTCGCCGCCGCAAGATCAATGTCGGCAATTGCCACCTTCGCTCCTTCTCGGGCGAATTCTTGAGCAATCGCCCGGCCTATGCCGCTGCCCGCTCCCGTGATTAAAGCAGACTTGTTATGAAGTCTCATTTTCCTTGGATGAAACTATAGAATCCTTGAAAAGCAAAACCACCTAATGATTAATATGCGGATACAGAAAAAAACTTGATTCATCTGCAATCAGTTTTGCTTTTCAAGGATTCTATAAACAATGGTTTGACATGCCTGATTCATCACCAACTCCTACAAGATCCTTCCTCCTATCCGCCATGCGTGGAGCATGGCGTTTGGACGCCTATTCCCCGGGATCCACCGGGAGACGCTCATCACGTGAAGCTCAAGGATCTTGATCCCGATGAGTCGCACCGGATTAGGCAAACAGGCGTCTTGAGCTTTCATACGGTTGGCTGTTCCGGCCATTTCGGCAATCATGTTCCCGGGTTGGAAGTAGCCAAAGCCATGGCCGCGCAAATCTCCGATCCACATGTCGGCGGCGGACGGAGAAACGCCGCGCCTGCCTCGTTTCTGTTTCATTTAGGCGATATCGTTTACAAAGATGACGATCCGAAAGACCCGAACGCCAAGGATCAATCGCTGATGTATAACTCGCAGTTTTATTCGCAATACACTTCATATCAGCGCCAGATTTTTGCGATCGCAGGGAATCATGACGCAAAGAGTTCAGCTCATCGGAAAAGGTCGGCAATCGATCATTTCCTGCAAAATTTCTGCGCAGACTCAAGGAAGAAAAGCGATGATAACCAAACCGATGGGCGGCTGGCTATGGCTCAGCCTTATCCCTATTGGCTACTGGAGACGGCCGTTGCCTGGATCATCGGCCTTGCCACAAACGATATTAATGGCGGTCAGCTTGACGATCCGATGGAAACCAAGAACCCGCAGTACCAATGGCTTGTGAGTACATTGAAAAGTATAAAGAAAAACGCGGACAACAAAGTCGTCTTTCTTGCTTTGCACTATCCTCCTAATTCAGGCGCGCAGAACTTCGCGGAGCGCGGAAATCCCAATCTGGGTCCGACGCCACGGCGGCCCGCACCAGCCGGCGTTCTTCAGCCGCTCGGGAACATTCTACAACAAGCCTTTCACGAGAGCGGACAGTACCCGGACGCAGTGATTTCAGCGCATGCCCATCATTACCAGAGAATTACCTATACTCAATCCGGAGGCTGGCAGATACCCTTTTTAATCGCCGGCAGCGGCGGGCATAGTCCGATCGAAAAGCTTTCCAAGACATGCTCTGATGAAATCGTTCCGGTCCCGGATTTGCCATTCGACGCCGTCCACCCTCCGGCTATTGCGGTGCCGAAGGGAGATTCGGTCCAGGTTGTTGCCTATAATGACAATGACTTCGGCTTCTTGCGCATCACTGTGGATGCCAATGATAAAATCGTCTTTGGCGAGTTCTTTTCGGCGTACAACGAATCCAATCCAAAAGCCGCAATGCCCAAATTGTCGGATTCGTTCCTCCTCCACCTCGAAAAGCACAAAGTTGAGTGAGGGGGTGCAACCCTTCCCGGTTTGAATGCCGTGTAGCAGACAGGCGCAGGTCATCGTGCGGACATCGAAGGCAAGGGACTCCACCGGCTCGCGAAAACCGCTTGCCGAGCATCAGGACTTGCACTAATTATCGATCCTCAAAACGTTGGGGGTATAGCTCAGTTGGTAGAGCGTCTCGTTCGCAATGAGAAGGTCAGGGGTTCGAATCCCCTTACCTCCATTTCATTCAGCCTGAATGACTTACAAAGAATGGATCAGAATGTCTCAACACTGTCTCTCAATAAATCCGAGAGTGTGTAAAGCCGTTTGCGCGTGCGTTTTTCGCCAGAGCGAAGCCCCCTGTTGGTGGACGGGGCCTTAATCATTAAAGCCTCGACATTCTTGGATAAATCTTCACAAATTTCTGAGCCTTCTTTGAGATGATCGATTAATCGATCAAAGTCGCGGCGTAATGACCCAATTCAAAGACGTCCAAATCCAGTTCGAGCAGCGTTTCGACGGCGGCTATCGCTTCTTTGACAAAAGTGGCGAATTTGTGACCGCACTCCGCGAAGAATTTGGGTTCATGCTGCTCAGCGTGAATTTAACGGGTCGCGATATGGAATCACCGGATACTTCATTGCGCTTGCACATCTCGGCGGATCGATTGCTCGTCGTCAGCATGGAACCTGAAAAACAAAATGATTTGGTTCGGGTGGTGGATTTTGCGTCTAAAATGGCTATTCGACTTTTCTTGCCATTTGTCGTTGAATATAACCAGTTGGCTCTTTCGTCCTTAGAACAGACTCCAAGTTTGCAAGCTTCGTTTTCTCGGAGCATTGAATTGCTTCCCACGACAATCCAGGATCTTTCTAAGCTGCTCAATTTACCGGCTCTAAACCAAGATTTTACGCTTTCATTCGAATCCGGCACCTTGCGTGTACACGTTCGCGTGCAGCCCGCCGTACGCAATATCAGCCTCTCGGAGCGACGGCTTCCAATCCTAGGACTCCCTAAAGCTCAGAGCCAGCATCTTCTCCGAAAGGAAAAAAAGCTCTCCGGGTAGATCGAGAAGCCGTATTACGGCATTGCCTTGGACATTTCAGTTGTCGAAAGCGATCCTGTAACTGGAGCATCAATCAGCGATCTTTGTGAAACCCTTGGTCAATATAAGAAGAAGGTTCTTAGATTCCTAAATCATGACAACCATTGTCGCAAGTTCTGGGCATCCACCTGTCGTCACTGTCCATTGGGAGGGCGCAGTTTCAACCGAGTCTGCCAGCCTTGAAATACTGCGTAATCAGAACGTTTCCACGCCCCTGGAAGTGACAAGATCTGATGTAGAAAGCTCGGCCGGCCCGAGAATCGAACAATCATATCTGACTCGGTTAACCGGTTTAGAGCAGCGTCGCAGTATTAAGCAGAAAACATATCGTAAGGCCCGCGGAATCCTCCTAGGCTTTTTCGGTGAGGAAGCGAAGGTCGCCTTCGATGTGCGAGGCCAGCCACTCGAATACTGGCTTCCGGCCAAATTGCTGCGTAAAAACGGCGTTACGATGGAAGATCAGCCTTTCGAATTGATCGAAGGCGAAAGACAATTAGGCACCAGCGTAGAGTTCTACACGCATATAGTCGCTTTGGCCGATGCTTCCTCCAGCACGATGGAGCCGCTTGCCCTCGAGAAGTCTTATGAAGCGAAGCTCAAGTTCATTCTGAAATCGCCAGGTAAGAAGGACGCCTAAATTGTTACGACTCACGTTCGCCGAGTCTGGTCGGGGCGAAACTGTTTTTGTAGAATTTCCCACCGGGGAAGTTGCGGTCATCGATAGTTATCCGTCCTCATCCGATTGTCGCCCAAAAATAGAAAAGGAGATTCGAGGTCGGCCGATCGCATTCGTCTGCCTTACTCATCCCCACGAAGATCATGGTGCGGGTTTATTAGGCCTGTTGAAATCGGGAACTGTTCGCCAATTTTGGCACTCATTGACAGAAATTGAGCCATTTGTCTATTTCATCACCCATGCACCAAAATTTAGAAGTTCGGTCGCTTACCTAGCGGAGCAGGTTCGAAAACGAAGGGCCAAGTTTATGTTAGACATTTGGTCAACCGTCAAGTGTCGAAACATTGAGTCTTTGTCGTTTGACGCCTCGCGAGAAGCAGTGAACATCGGTGATGTTAAGATTCATTTTTTGGCTCCCTCTCGCGAGCTTCTAAGCGCCGAATTTAAACGACTTCATCGCTCTCTTAGTGGCAAAAGCCAATCTCCCGATCCGAATCGATTTTCCTTAGTCTTAGGCATTGAATATCAAAATACCTTAGTATTACTCGGAGGCGATACACCGAAGGCAGCGTGGCGAGGCGCGTATTCAAAATGGCAGAAGAACAAATTGCCAAAGGCGGTTATTGTGAAAATTCCGCATCACGGATCTTCGAATGCATTCGATTTACGTCCCTCAAATCAGAAATATCCCCCGGATCAGGAGCCAGTAAATTGCTGGGACCTCTGCGCTAAGAGACCAATCGCTATTATATTTGCGGGCGACTTTGGACATCCGGATCCGGAAGTCCTAAAGGTTCTAAAACGTCGAACAGAACTGGTTTCCCTATTTGACCTAGAAGCTGTACCCGCTCACCAAAATCCTTTGGGGCTTCATTTGGTGGGTGCGAGAGCGGTCAACAAGTCACTTCGCCCACAAAATTTCTGCAAAATTATCTTTGAAGTTCATGGCAGCGGTGCAATTACCTTAACACGCGAATAACCCTCCTGCCGGCAGTCAGCCGGCGCCGGGGCGTTTCGCAGCTATCGATGTGGCCTACGCGGACTATCGCAAAAAATCTTGAATGCTGCCGAAAAGCGGCTTGTTTGCCAACGGATTCTTGGTCAACCGACTCCCGATAAATGAGTGAAACTACACGCGTTCTGGTTACCTCCGGGTTAACGCTGGGAATCGGGCTTATAACCTTCGTCACATGACAGATTTTTTTGAAACTCTTGGACGTTGCAATCGGCCTGCGTTCGATCATTGCCGAGATTGACTGCGATGTTACTCTTTACATCGTGGATCCTAGCGCTGCGTCAAACCAGGAGCGATATCGCATCTTTCGACGCCACGGGGCCCGATTGAACGCTGCGGCCTGGAAGGTTCTCGGATATTCGTATTTCGAAGACCTATTGCAACTGCCACCCCGTGAAGACGTGCTAAAAGCAGCGAATGAACTTCTGAATCTCGCAATTTTTGATGCCGACTCCGATAGTGCTCCAACGGTAGTTAGACTTGCCCTAGATAGTGAAAAGAACAATCGAGAACTCCTCCGGCCTAAGCGGAGCTTAGGTCGTTCTACTTGGGTGAAGGGGAATGACTCGCCGTCGCCGCGACCGCAAGCTTCCGAACCCAATAGCGGGGGGCAGCCTGTACCCTGAAGGGGGGCGCGCGGTCACTGCGCTTTAGACAAATGCGGCCGCCCGCTCGACGGCCCAAATAGTTTCTTCCAGCTTGAGTTCAACCGTGACCTCCGCGCCCTCCGTGCGATGATTCTTTCGGATTTCGAGTCGCTCCGACCAAAACATTCAAGAGGCTCTATATCTCATCAATGATGAGGGGAAGAAAGGCTCGCACGGACGGCACGGTGGGCGCGGAGTTACTGACTCGTAACCGCTCAGTCACCACATAAACGACAGAAAACCAAGCTGCAACTCTTCGCGAGCCCTGCGGCTGGCAAAGATGTAGAGTCGAGATCTTGATTAGAGAACTTTTCACTATGATCACAAAAGCAGTTTGCTAGAATCCTTGAAAAGCAAAACTGGTTCCAGATGAGTCGAGCTTTTTTTGTGTTCGCACATGAATCATGAGGTGGTTTTGCTTTTCAAGGATTCTATTAGCGGGACCGCGGAACCTCAAGGTGCCCCGATTCCCACACCATTTGTAGATGCTCGTAAGAATCAAACACCAAACGCAATATGGTAATTACACGTGGGCAATGAGCCGGACCTTTAACAAGATTTCGGTCCCGCAGGAGCGAGGCCACTTCACCCGACCGACGCCGCTCCCAACCCGACCATGCTACCCTAGATCTCGCCGGTCTGAGGGGTGGCCTCTCTAGCCCTCGTGGATCTGAACCGCTTAGGTCCTGGACTATTACATGCCTTCTTGGTTGTTGCCGACGCCGGCAAGATCTCGGAAGCAGCTCGGCGACTGCATCTCTCTCAGCCAGCCGTCACCGCCCAAATCCGGCGACTGGAGGCTGATCTGGACATGCCACTGTTCATTCGGTCGATCCATGGAGTGACTTTGACCCCCCGGGGAGCTCATTTACGAGAACGGCTTCAGCGCGTTTTTGCCGACCTGGAAGAGGTTTTAGGTGAACTTGATCAGAAGGCCGGGGAGTTGACGGGAGTCTTGAAATTTGCTGCAAGCACGACCAGTGCGGCCCATTTTGTACCAAACATCTTCGCTCGATTTCGTCATTACCATCCTGCGGTCGGGCTTCATCTCATTGTTGGGAACGCAAAGGATGTGCTCGAGCATGTTCGAGAGCAACATGTTGGGCTTGGTCTACTAGGGGGTCATGAGCGGAGTCCAGGTGTTCGTCTTGAGGAGTTCATGCCGGATGAAGTTGTTGCGGTTTGTGCACCGCGAATTCGTGATCCAAAGTTCCGACGCGCGATTGAGAATCTGAAGTCCGCCCGGGATCTTGAGCACCTGCCCTTGATCTGGCGCGAGCGGGGAGCCGGCACACGGGCTGTGGTGGAGCAGGTGCTCAAAGAGCGTGGACTGAACGTGAGGAAGTTAGACCAGCGCGTTGAAATCGGAAGCACCGAAGCTATCAAATCACTGGTTGTTGCCGAGATTGGTGTCGCTTTCTTCTCCTGTTGGGAGATTCAAAACGAACTTGCCGCGGGAACTGTGCGAGAAATTAACATTCCCGGCTTGCGAATTCACCGAGTGTTCTCCTGGGCACTTCCAAGCGGGGACCTGGGCGGTCTTCCTGGCGAGTTCTATCGATTCGCCAATTCGATCCGAACCGAGCTGTCTGCCGTAAGCATACGGAGATGGAATCGTTTGGGTTGAGCACCAAATTCCGAAGCTCGGGCAAAAGGGAAAGGGCTAGCCCCCAATACTGTTCACTTAAGGATTAAAATGGTGATGGTTTTCATTTGCGAGGAGGACTTGGAAGTACCCCTAGGGCGCAAGGGATAGCTAGATCGTCGAGGTTGCGTGTAAAGTTGATCGAAAGTCGACAGCCCAGAAGCAGACTTATCAGGAACAGAACCGCCGCTCCGAACAAGGCACAAGTTGCTCCGGCTATAGCGGCAACTGAACCCCAGATCGTTCCCCCAAGTACCATAGCTCCCTGCGAGATCATTATCACAGCAGCATTCATGCGGCCCCGTGCCCAGCTTGGAATTGCGCGCTGCGCTGCCACCCAGAGTTCGGAAGCAGACAATGTCCATCCCACACCGGCAAGTGCCGCGACAATGAAGAATGCTTCAGTCCGGCGAACGAGTGCCATCAACACGTAAGCGATGACAATCAGCAAATTCGCCGAGAGCGTGAGAGAATCCGGCGAAGAACGAGCCCTAAGCCACGGAAAGATGAAAACCGCTCCGAGAACCGACCCCGCTCCCATGCTGGTGAACAAAAGCCCGAGATTGGACGAACTTAGCTGTAACACTTTCAAGCCCACGACCGGGATCAATGCCGGAATCGCTGAAATGAACAGGGCAAACAAGAAATTTCGAGCCAATACAACCTGAAGCCCGGGCGCGCAACGAACGTAGTGGACAACCGTCCCGAAAGATTCGAATAAGCTCTCTGACCGAAGCTTGACCTCCCCGGCTGGTCGTTTCCATTGCCAGACTGCCAAAACAACCAGGAGGAAACAGGCGGCATTGAGAGCAAAGACAAAATTCGCTCCGGCCAACGGGACCAGCAGAGCACCTAACGCCGGGCCAACAATTCCCGAGAGGTTGAGTTGCAAACCACCCAATATCACCGCAGAGGGAAGCTCTGCGTCTGAGACGATTTGGGGCACAATCGACGTCCAGGCTGGTGCGTTAAAGGCAAATCCAACTCCGATGCAAAACACGCAAACCAAGATGAGGTAAGGATTGAGCAGATGCAGCCAACCAAGTACCGCCAAGCCGATGGCGGTGGCGGCCAACCAAAGATTGATGGCGCACACTAACTTCTGACGGTCTATCTTATCTGCGAGGGCGCCGGCGGGCAGTGTGAACAGGAAAAAGGGAAGCGATGCCACCGTTGACATGAGCGATATCAAGAGTGGCGAGGCGGTGAGCAGATTCATTGACCAGGTCGCTGCGCTATCGTGGGCGGCCACGCAGGTTCCGGAGATCACAGTGGCGAGCCAGAGTTTTCTGAAAACCGGGTTTCTAAGGGCAGTCCAGGCGGATCTCTTGGTCATAATCGGAGATGAACGTCTACATCCCATTACAAATGGATTTGGTTCTCCGAGTTTCAGCACTTTTGCGAATTCCTTATAAACTTGCCTCAGAACCGCGAGAGAAGTGGGCTTCGTTGTACAGAGCGGTTACATTGCTAAGGGCATGGACGCCATTACTGGCCGGTTCCCTGGAGGGCGCCTGCTCCTTAGGCGCCGTGGAAACGGTGTGGATATCGGCTACCGGCCGCTGCGAGGGACCGCATCTCCAAGCCTCGAACATCGTTGCCACGGCCGACGGAGGCGAATGATCTTTATTTCCGCGCCATTGCGGCAGCGAACTCGCGAGCAATTGGGTGTGAGGCGAAAAGCGAGGCCGCTTCGCCCAATCGGCGCTACTCCCAGCGCGACCCTGGTATCCTTACATCTCGCTTGGTCTGAGGCATGGCCTCGCTAGGTTACGCCATGCCAAAAGAACGCATGTGCGCTTACACTCTTGATCGGCGATTGACCACCTTAACCCTGGTTTGTTTCGTTGCCATTTTCGGCGGCTGCTCGACCACCGAAAAAGAAGCGCAACTACCGCCGGTTGTACGCGCCGAACGCCAGTTGGCAAGAGCCGAGAAAATAAGATCAGACCCCCCACAGAAAGCGGCAGAGATTCTTTCCGCCGCCCGAACCGTCGCTAGCGAAATCTCCAAAAGCTCCGGAGACGTCAACGAGGAGGCGCCGGTTAGGATTTACAACCGGGCGACCGCGGATTTAGGGGGCGAACTGCCTAAACTAGCGCAAAATCGCGGCTCTCTTGAGTCGTTGACCATTCAAAATCGTCACACCGGTGAAATCTATCATCTTCGACTGGGGCCGAGGGAGCGCGGAGAATATTCTTCGACATATTTTCAGCGTCTTTTAGATGCCCGTAAACTGCGAGTCAGGAGGGGCGAAGAAGCTGTTGTGATTCCGGGGCTGGGAGGAACGCTCGTCGGCGTTCATCATAGCGTTCCGTCCGGCTCACCGCCGCCGAGGTTCGAACCTGCCAGCGGCTACCGGGTTCCGGTGACCTCGATTGTCGACTTTGGTCCTCCGGGTGCCGCGGCAAGGGTCAAAGCCCGCCTCCGCTTAATTAACCCTCGGCAGCGCGATACGGTCGAAATTGCCGGAAAACGCTATTCTGTGGCAGCGAATTATTCGGCGCCTTTGCTGTCTTTCGGCCGTTTAAACGAGCTATGGCTCGGATTCATCAATATGATCCGGGGCGAAAACATGCGGACTACTTCGGGTCTCCTGCTAACGGAGGCGTACGACCCCGATCGGATACCCGTTATTTTTGTTCACGGGCTTCTTTCTTCACCATTCATCTGGCGAAGAACGGTCCTTGCTCTCCTGAAGGATCCGGAAATTCGGCGGCGCTACCAGTTTTGGGCGTATTCCTACCCGACCGGCAATCCAATCTCCTTTTCCGCCCTGAGACTTCGAGAAGACCTCGCCTTCGCGGAAGAGCGGTTCGGCCTGTAGTACGGCGTTATACTGATAGGTCACAGCATGGGCGGTTTACTCTCGCGAATGCAGGTTACTGATTCGGGCAGAACGATCTGGAATGAGGCCTTCGGCCCAAGAGCTCAGGTGCTCTATTCGCAAGTTCCGAACGATTCTAGCGTCAAGCGAGCTCTGATCTTTCACGCAAACCCGGTGATCAAGCGCGTTATCTTTGTTGCCACGCCACAGCGTGGAAGTGGCTTGGCTACGGGTGGAATCGGAGCGCTTGCCATCCGGCTGATCAGACTTCCGTTTCATTTACTGTCCGAGATCCCGGAAACGGTCGCTGATGCCCTCAATCCTAAGGGCCAGCGCTCCGTCGTTGTCCCAACCAGTATCCAGGGGCTTTCACCGAATTCGCGGCTTTTGCATGCGCTCGATCGGCTTCCCCTCCAGGCAGTCCAAGCCAGGCTGAAACTCGCTACAATTTTCGCGGCCGTTCCCGGCGGGCAGCTCGGAGATCTGCCCCTACCACGGCGGGGTACAATCCCAAGGGACCGTTAACGGCCCAGACCGGTAGGGTCGGATCTCCGAGCCGGCCGTTACGCAAGACAATAGGGGAAAAAATCGCACGGTGGTCACGGAGGATGTTTTCGATGCTAATGAAGGGGGAACGTCGTTCGATTTTATCCGCCCCGCGACTCAGCCCTCTACTATTATTCTTGTTTACGGGGCGCTAAGTCATCTAGAGAATTCAATTATGACCAGAAAAAGCCGGGGCTGGCTGATCGCCAGCGCTATCCTCTCTCTCTCGGTTGGGCTAGTAGCCTTAAGCTCTCCGCTCCTTTTCTCTGTTTTGATAGTACAGGTTCTCGGTGCATTTGCCTTTGCCAGCGGTTTGATTTCTCTATTTCTCGCCATCTTTGGCAAAGACGTCGCCCCGCGCGGCTTCAATGCGCTTTTCGCTCTGATCCGCATCGGCGCCGGAATAGCTCTTCTTTCTTGCGTTCGCTCCGGATTAAATCTGATTACGCTCATCTTCGCTACCTACCTAACCGTCGAAGGGATCTTCGGCATCTTCGGCGCACTCAAGATCAGACAGCAGGACGGATGGATTTTCATGCTTCTCAATGGCATCGTCACATTGGCGCTGGGTATTATGGTTTACGCGCACTGGCCCTCAGGTTCCGCCCGGATTCTGGGAGTATTTTTCGGTATCAGCCTGCTTTTCCACGGGCTTTCACAATTGATGCTCGGTCTCTACGCTTCGAAGACCGTTGCATAAGTCGGAGAGCCCACAAGCTATAGGCAAAAATCAGGCAAGAGCCGCAGCAACGAGCGTCGTTGCGCCTTTTATCAGGGAGGGACGGGCTCTGTCCCGACCAGCTTTTTTCGCCCCGTTGTGCGCAGATGCAAAAGACAAAAGTCGGACGGCACGGAGGCCGTCCCTCCCAAAATTCCGGCGTTACCAATAGTTGTCTCGCTCTGGACAACACCGTGTGTGCACGACCGGGATAAACGTTCAGGACCCGCAAAAGAAGCGTATCACCTCACGAAGAGGCCGATAACCAGGGCGTTGGCAATGTCGATAAAGAAAGCAGACACCAGCGGAAGGATGATAAAGGCCGTAGGGGCGGCGCCATGCACCTTTGTTACCGCGGTCATGTTGGCGATGGCGGTCGGAGTCGCGCCGAGGCTGATGCCGCTGAAGCCCGCGGAGATCACGGCTGCCAGATAATCTCGACCCATCGCCGGAAAGACAACGAACAGCATGTAAGCGACGGCGGCTGCCGTCTGAACCGCCAGCACGATGACGAGCGCCGGCCCAAGGTCACCAAGCGTCCAGAGCTGCATACTCATCAAGGACATGGCCAGAAAGATGTTCAGCGAAAGATCCGAGATAAGTGCAAGAGCGGGGGTTCGGGACGGCCAGCGCAGCCGGGGCAGCAAACGCGGAATGGTGTTGGTGAGCGCGATCGCCACGATCATGCACGCGACAAAGAGAGGTAGCTTGATACCGGTCTCTGCCATCAACTCGTCGACGATAAAGCCGAGAAGAATCGCTACGTTGATAACCAGCATCGTCCGCAGAAGGCTGATATGGTTAAGGTCCTCTTTTCCTGGTTCCTCGGGAACGTCCTCCAGTCCGACCATCGGCGCTTCGTCGATCGGACCTTTGAGCCCATGACGCGAGATCAGAAAACCAGCGACCGGACCTCCAACGATGCTTGCCACAACCAGACCAAGGGTCGCCGCGGCGATGCCGACCTCCATGGCGTTCGCGAGCCCGAAACGCGTCTCGATCAGGGGCGCCCAAGCGATCGTGGTGCCATGGCCACCCATCAGAGATGCAGACCCTAGCAAAACAGTAATTCCTTTCGGCAGACCGAGCACGGCGACACTGCCGGCAGCCAGCAGATTTTGGATCAGCAGGTAGACAAGGGTGAGCGCGAGCAGCACAAAAAAGGGCCGCCCACCCGTGAGCAGATCGCTTAACCGCGCGTTGAGGCCGATGCCCGTAAAGAAATAGAGCAGCAGCATATCGCGGGCACCGAGATTGAAGGTGATCGCCCACCCAAAAGCTCGGTAGGCAACAAGGGTGAGGATCGCCGCAAGCAGGCCCCCGGTAACGGCTTCTGGAATGTTCCAACGGCGTAGCGGCCCGATACAGCGATTGAGGCCCGAGCCAACGAAAAATACGACGATAGAAATCGTGAAGGTGAGTAAGCCCGGCATCTCAATGGTGGTTGTCATGGCTAGTCGCCGCGTGCCGGCGCCAAAACGCCCTCATCGGTACGAGGCTCCTTGACCCGAAGACATGCTACGTACAACGCCGGCAGAAAGATCAACGTGAGCACGGTCGCCACCAGCAAACCGCCCATGATCGCGAAGGCCATGGGACCCCAGAATATCGTCGACGCGATCGGGATCATGCCTAGCACAGTAGATATGGCCGTCAGCATAATGGGGCGGAAGCGGGATAATGCACCCTTAATGACCGCGTTCCATGCGTCTGTGCCATCTTTCCGCTCGACCTCGATCTGCTCGATCAGGATGACGACATTCCGAGCAATCATGCCGGTCAGCGAAAGAACGCCGAGAATGGCCACAAAACCTAGCGCCCTATTAAATAGTAGGAGCGCCCCGACTACGCCGATCAGACCCATCGGTACAACGCCCAGGACCAGAAAGAGACGACTGAAACTTTGCAATTGTATCATGAGTAACGTGATCATGATAAGAAGTGTCACCGGTATAACGGCGAAAACGGAAGCTTGGGATTGTGCGCTTTCTTCCGCAACACCTCCCACCGCGATATGATAGGATGGCGGCAAGCTCGAATTCAATTTCTCGACCGCCGGAGCGAGCGTAGCTACAGCGGCTTCGAGCAAACCGCCCGGAACGACTTCCGCTTGTACCGTCAAAGTCGGGACGCGGTTTCGGCGCCAGAGCAGTGGATACTCCTGCTGGAAATCGAAGGTCGCGAGTTGGCTGAGCGAAACCGTGCGTCCGTTTGGCAGCGGAACCTGCAAGGTGCGCAATGTCGAGAGCGAGACGCGTTGCTCATCGGTCGCCCGCGCGATGACGTCGACAAGGTAGATGCCATCCCGAACCTGCGTCACGGGTGTACCCGACACCACGGAGTTCAATACGCTCGCTACGGCCTGAGAGCTCAGGCCCAGCAGCCGCGCCTGATCTTGATCGACGCGGATGCGGACCATCCGCGCCGGCTCCATCCAATCAAAATTGACCTTTCTGATGGCGGAGTTCTCGGCCATGACTCCAGCCAGTTGCATCGCGATATCCCGTACTTGGTTCAGATCAGGGCCGCTGACTCGATATTGCACGGGCCACCCCACGGGTGGACCGAGCCCAAGAGTTGAAACCCGGGAAACCGCACTCGGAAACTGCTCGGCGAGCGCCGCCTCCAGCTTCGTGTGAAGCCGCTCCCTGGCCGGCAGATTTTTGGCTACGACAACCGCCTGAGAAAAAAAATCGTTCTGTAGCTCGACATTGAGCGGCAGATAAAAGCGGATCGCGCCTCGCCCGACATAGGTGCTCCATCGTTCAACATCCGGATCCCCTTTGAGCAGGCCGTCGAGCCGGCCTGCCAGCTCGTCGCTGGCGTAAATCGAGGCGTTCTGCGGTAACCTCAGATCGACCAAAAGCTCTGGACGATCCGAGGACGGAAAGAACTGCCGCGGCACGTGGGGCAAGGCCAGGAAGGCGAGGACCAAACAGCCGATCGTGGCGGCGATGGTCAGCCATCGCGCACGCATGGCGCCGACAAGAAGCCCGCGAAAGAGACGCATAATCACGTTGGGCTTGCCGGACTTTGTTTCCTTTGGCTTAGTGAGGAGCGCCAACCCCAGCAACGGCCCGAAGATGACGGCGATGAACCACGAGGCAATCAGCGCGATGCTTACCACCGCAAAAATAGAAAAGGTGTATTCACCCGCCGAGCTTCTCGCGAAACCGATCGGTACGAAGGCCGCCGCGGTCACGAAGGATCCGGTTAACATCGGGAACGCGAGCGTTTCGTAAGCGAACGTAGCCGCCCGTACCTTGCTGTCCCCTTCCGCGAGTCGCGTGGTCATGACGTCGATCGTAGTCATGGCGTCGTCGACCAGCAGGCTCAGCGCGATAATAAGGGCGCCGAGCGAGATGCGTTGGAGGTCGATCCCGGCAATTTGCATGATGGGAAACTCCAGGGCGAGGGTCAGCGGGATCGAAAGCGCGACCACCGTGCCGGCCCGAATTCCGAGGCTGATAAAGCTCACCACCATAATGATGGCAATGGCCTGCCAGAGTGACGTCGTGAACTCGCCGATGGCGTGGTCAACCACATGGGGCTGATCGGCTACCAGCGTCGCCTCGATGCCAATGGGGAGATTGGCTGTTACCTCCTGCATGGCCTGCCTGATATTCTTTCCCAAGGTAAGAATGTCGCCCCCTTCCCGCATGGCGATCGCAAGACCAATGGCCGGCTCCCCGTTGACCCGAAACATCGGTTGAGGCGGATCCGCATAGGTCCGGTGGACCTGCGCGATGTCGCGAAGACGGATCAGGCGGCCGTTCGCGACGAAGTTAACCGCCAGGATACTTGCTTCAGAATCGAACGCGCCGGACACGCGGAGGAAAAGCTTTTCGTCGCCGGTTTGGATGGTGCCGGATGGGATGACCATGTTCTGCGCTTGAAGCGCGGAGACCAAAGCGGCCCGGTCAATTCCGAGACCGGCGAGCTGTTTCGTTGAGAATTCGACAAAGATCTTTTCGTCCTGAGCACCAAGAACTTCGATTTTCAAGACGTCCGGAACCTGCAACAGCCGCGAGCGAATATCCTCGACGTAATCACGGAGTTCGCGATGGGTGAACCCGTCAGCGGTGAAGCCGTAGATGATTCCGAAGGTATCGCCGAACTCGTCGTTAAAGAAAGGACCAACGACACCGGACGGCAGTGTATGACGGATATCGCCGATGCTCTTGCGCACGTGATACCAAATGTCAGGCACCTCCTTCGCCCTTGTCGCTTGCTTCAGATTGACGAAGATTGTCGTCATTCCGGCACTGGTGTAGCTCCGGACAAAATCCAGGCTGGGCGTTTCCTGAAGCGTGCGTTCGAGGCGCTCAGTGACCTGTTGAATGGTATCCTCGATGGTCGCGCCTGGCCAGGCCGCCGCGACCACCGTCGTCTTAATGACAAAGGGTGGGTCCTCGTCGCGGCCGAGACGGTAATAGGAGACCAGACCCGCAACGACCGTCGCCACCATGAGATAGATGACGAACGAGCGATGCTTGAGCGCCCATTCCGAGAGATTGATCATGATGCCTGTGCCAGCAAGCGGACTTTCTGGCCGGGGTGCAGGGCCTGCACCCCGGCGGTCACCACGATATCGCCGGTATCTAGGCCGTGGGAAACAACGACCGTCCCCGGATCGTAGCGCAAAACGTCAATATTTCTCATGGACACAGTCGAGCTTGAAGGGTCAACAATCCAGACGGCGGGCTGCTGATTGCCCCTGGCAAGGGCGGAGGCGGGAATAGTAATAACCGAGGCCGAATACAGTTGGACGCTCCCAGTAACGGTCGAACCGAGCCGCATAGCCGGAGGCGGGTCAGTTAAACCGACCTTGACCTGAAAGGTCCTGGTCACCGGATCGGCCTGCTCTCCGACCTCCCGCACCCGTCCGATCGCTGCTACGGTAGGATCCTCCGTTAAGTGCACTGCAATCTCCGCGTCACTGGGCGCCGAGCGCAGGAGCTGGGCCGGCACGTCGAATACCGCATCCCGTCCGTCCTGCCGAGCGATCCGAACAATCATTTGACCCGCCTGCACGACTTCTCCGGGTTCCGCGCCTCTGGCCGTAACCGATCCAGCGGCGTCCGCCTTGAGTTCGGTAAAGCCCAATCGGTCGCTGGCCAGCTTTACCTGGGCTTCCGCATCATCAACGCGAGCCTGCGCGGTCTGTAACGCTTCCTGCGCACTATCAAACTCGGCTCGGCTTATTACGCCCCTCTGCTGAAGCCTTCTCTGCCGTTCAAAGTTATTACGGGCCTGGGTCAGTTGTCCCTGCGCGGCCGACAAATTGGCCTCCGCCGAACGCAAGCCGTTGCGCTCGTCCTGCGGGTCAAGCCTGGCCAACACTTGTCCAGGCTTGACGCGGTCGCCAACGTTGACTGACCTCTCAATCATCCGCCCCGAAATTCGAAAGCCCAGAGCGGCCTCGTTTTCGGCCTCGATATGTCCCGTCAACACGACAGTTTCACCAGCCGGCTGCCTCGTGACGGATATTGTTCTGACGGGACGCACCTCAGGGGCATGGACTTCGGCCTCCTTACGGCAGGCTGGCAACCCAACGACCGCGGCCGCAAGCATCATCCACAACAGCTTACTTCGCTCGCCCAGGATTGCTGCCAACCGAAACGGCTTCAATAGTTCCTGATTGATTAGTTTGACCCGTCCGACCGGCGGCGTTCGTACCGACATTTTCAAGAAAAATTTGACGAGCCGGGTTTTTAATTGCACCCACCGACCGTAAATCTTCACCGCAACTCCATTGAGAGGCTCATCTGGCTGGCTCAGTGATTCGCCCCGGTTCGGCGTGATATACAGATTGCGCACTGTTTGTGTCAAGTGAATCCACCGGCGCGTCAAGACTTCGACCTTGCGACCGGCGGTTCGCTCAAAGCAGGGACGTGAAGAAAGGGCGGGCAGGGTGCAGAGAACCGGTGAATCAGATCAAGGCGCATCCAGCAAGCTTACGAGGACAGGATAAACGATCTTAGTTCGCTGATATTTCTGGGCAGGATCGATCATGTCGTGTTCGATCTCCATTTTTTTGGGAAAATCCACCGCAACAAACTTAAATACTCCCTTGGCACGCCAAAGACCGATTAACTGCCATGCAACATAGTCACTGACGGCGTCATCACCTTTCGAGGTTAGCAGCCCCACGTCTTGGACTCGAGGTGCCCGATCAAAGGCTCCGGCAAAGGTTGCCACGCTCAGACGAAGGAGCTGGCCGAGAGCCCGCGAGGAAAAGCCGGGATAAGCATGATCGGGAGCATGAGGATCTGTGCTAAACCAGTCGGTACGGATGTCCGGAAGCAGCGGCAGCAATAACGCCATCCCTTTTTGCAAGCGCGTCCCCTCGCGCCGCGTTAGACCCAACGCCCGTGCGATCAAGATCGCACGGGTTACTTCACTCCGATTTTGGGCAATCCAGGCCGCCAGAGTGCCCCCGGCCGAGAGTCCCGCGACATAGACCTTCCGGCCGAGGCCGCACATTATCTCCACGCTGGTGTCCGCGCAATCCCGAAGTTCTTCAGCCTTGAGTGGCGACAGATTTTCAACCTTGCGATCAGCCATCCCGTGCCGCGGCAATCGGGGAATCAAAACATTATATCCCATGTCGTAGAAGATCTGGCCCAACTCGCGGAACTGCTGCGGACAGTTTGTGTAGCCGTGGAAGAAGACTACCGCCCTCTCAGTCCGTTGTCCGTGAGTCAACAAAATCGAGCCGCAAACGGGGTTAAGTTCCGGTCCCTCGTTTTCTTGCATTTTTTGAAAACGACTGACAGCCGCGGCGTAGTCCGTCGTCGGATTTGCGTGGCTCTGAAGACTTTCGCCAGCCGCGTGGAGCAACAGCCTGAAGCTCACGTAAGAAAGCCCCCAGAAAACAAAAAGGAAAACAAACAGCCAGAACACCAGCCGTGTTATCCGTCTGGCAAATCTCCAGACTGCATCCAATGAACGCTTCATAGACACCAGTTAGAGAGAGAGTAGGCGCTCATCGCGAACTTGAAAAAATAATTGTCGATGCTCGGGGGGCGACGCTGGCTTTGCGAGGGACACCTCCGCGCCGTCTCATTTTTTCCTTGTTACCGGCGGGAACCAAGAAATGGTTAGTCGGACGGCGCTGAGGCCGTCCCTCCTTCCCGATCGAAGGGTTGCATTATTTGGGGAATGATACCGCGAGGTTGTTGTGGAGAATTGCGACGGTTGAGCAGGAGCGGCTCGACTGAGCTTGCCGAAGCTTCGCCCTACGCAGCCGGGTGACGTTTCCCTGGCGCAGGAATGGTAGGGCGAGCCTCCCGGCGAGCGCATTTGGCTCAGCAGGAGCTTCGCCCTACCGCTGGCGGCGCAGCCTTGATCTCAAGTTGACGCTCCTGCTCCGGGGATCCAGCTTAGCCGGATCCTTCCTCGCCTATGTTGACCACTTTCTCGCCCGTATCAACCGGCCACTTACCAGCTGCTGAGCGGGTAAGCGCTTTGGTCGCTGACGCGCACGAGCGGTTCAAGTCGATCGATGAAGGTAAGAATGCTGACTACATCCCGGCTCTCGCTAAGGTACCAAGAGAGCTTTTCGGGGTGTGCGTCATCGCCACCTCCGGCGTCACCTATGAGGCAGGGGACACTCTGTATGAGTTTTCAATCCAGAGCGTGTCCAAACCGTTCGTATTCGCCCTGATTTGTCAGGCCATAGGAGAAGACGAGGCGCGTGAAAAACTCGGAGTGAACAGCACCGGGTTGCCGTTCAATTCGGTGCTGGCCATCGAGCGGACCAACGACAGAACGACGAACCCAATGGTGAATGCCGGCGCCATCGCGGCAACCAGTTTAGCACCGGGTGCGACCGCTGATGCCAAATGGCAATTCGTTCGCGAAGGGTTATCCCGGTTCGCCGGAAGAAACCTCACGCTTAACACCGAAGTGTATCAGTCCGAGGCGGCAAGCAACCGGCGCAACCAAGGCATCGCAAAGCTGCTCCTAAGCTACGACAGGATCTACTTCGACCCGCTCCAGGCAACCGACATCTACACCAAACAGTGCTCCCTGAACGTGACCACGAAGGATCTGGCTGCGATGGCTGCCACCTTGGGCAACGGAGGAGTCAACCCGCTCACCAAGAATCGGATCGTTGACGCCGTCCACTGCCAGCACGTCCTGGCTGTAATGGTTACCGCAGGCCTCTACGAAAATTCCGGTGACTGGCTCTATGAAACCGGGTTGCCCGGCAAGAGCGGGGTTAGCGGTGGGATGGTCACCGTCTCCCCGGGAAAGGGCGGCCTGGGCACTTTCGCCCCACCCCTCGACGATGCCGGAAATAGTGTTAAAGGTCAGCTCACAGCCAAGTTCCTTTCCAAACAATTGGGACTGAACCTCTTTGCCTCCGAACCTGCGGCAAATGAATAAGGAGCTAGAATCCTTGAAAAGCCAAACTGTTTGCAGATGAGTCAAGTTTTTTTCCGTATCCGCACATGAATCATTGGGTGCTTTTGCTTTTCAAGGATTCTAAGCGCTCTTCGGATTAAATATCGACCACCAAGAATGCAATCACCCATGCAAACCACACAGCGGGCGACAGGGACTTTGCTTGGACTCCTCTTGGGTTTCGGACTCATGCAGATGGGCAACACACTGCAGGCCACGCGGCTGAGCGTTCGCGGTGGGATCGAGGGCTTCTCGCCCGCTCAAATTGGTGCTGTGGGCGCAGGCTTCTGGGTCGGTGTCGTGATTGGATCGCTACGCTGTGGAAAGCTGATCCAAAGCGTGGGCCACATTCGAGCTTTTCTGGCTCTCGGCGCGATCGCCTCGACCGCACCGCTTCCTGCACCTGCTTCTGATGGATCCGGTAGCGTGGGTCGTGGCTCGCGCCCTGACCGGGTTCTGCTTTGCTGGATTGTTCATTGTCGTTGAGAGCTGGCTCAACAGCGCCGCGACGGGCGACACCAGGGGACAGATCCTGAGCATCTATGCCATGACGGGTCTGTTGGCCGGAATCGTCGGACAACTCCTTCTTCCGGCAACCGACCCGGCAGGCTTCAGGGCGTTCTGTATAGTCGCGATCATTATCGCGTTCGCGTTGGTGCCGATCGCTCTGACTCGGGCCTCTCGGCACCGGCCTATGAGGGCGGGGCGCCAGGGATCAGCATCAGAGGCCTATATCGGCAGTCGCCGTTCGGCATCGTGGCCGCCTTCCTGTGCGGAGTGGCCACAAGCGCTTTCTTCACGCTGGGCCCGGTCTTCGCGCAACGGCGTGATCTCGATACTGGCGGAGTCGCGGCGTTCATGGCGAGCGGTACCCTGGGCGGGTTGTGATCTTACGAGGAGAGGTGCAATCGCCTGCCAAAATATTGCCACTCACTGCCACGCTCCCTTGAAACCACACCGTCCCCTGCCCTCGCCTGGCCGCGCAGAACCGGATAGGAGGACGGAACGCCTGCTAAGCGATTAGCGCGCCACGCCAAGCGCCGGTCGCCGGTCCACAGGGATTCCTGGGCGTCGGTGCCGGCTGGGTGGTTAGTACCTTGCCCAACATCGCCCGTTCTGGTACGTCTCGGCTATGTGCAACGGGATCTTACAGCTTTGATGTGACAACCGCAGCAGGGGCTCTCAAAGGGATTGCTCTGATCGAGGGCCTCACGGGCGAGGAGGGCGAAGACGAGTTCACATTCGATGGGTCGGCTAGTGGAAACACAAATGCCAAGGTCACAATTAATGGAGAACGACTGCGCGATCTTACGTGGCCAACATCGCTACAGCCAAATCCTTGAAGGTATCCAGACTCCACCCGGCCCGATCAAACGAGCCAGAATCCGCTGCTACGCTTTGAGTTTCAAAATAGGGTATGCCCAAAGGCCGCGAAGTTCATCCGCGTCGAAAAAGCGTGTCTTCTCGAACTCGTCGATGAACCCTATCGGAAGGATACCCGCATCGGTGAGTCGCGGGGCAAAATGACGGTATGCATCATCGAGAAATGCGAACCATCCGGCGGTGATTACCTTGAGTGCTTCAAACACGTTTTCTTCTACTACGCCATCGCTTCTATAGAGCGACGTGCGAGGCTCAATCAGACCATCTTTCGGTTTAGCCCAGCCAACTCCCAGTATTCCGCTTTCATGAGCGACAACACCTCGTAGCCCGTTATTCCATCCGACTAGTTGATCGCGCCATGTGCGATTTTGTTTCAAAATCGAAATGTACGCTAGATCATATGGGAGCTTACCGTCGCAGAACCAGCGCAACTGCTTAGTGAAGTTACGAGTGCAAATCCCGGCGCTGGCATCTTCGTAAAAGTACGGCACCAACTTCGCGAACGAATCGGCTTGTATGGAGAGGTAAAACAGCATCGAGTCTAGGAACACGGGCAGATCAGCGTTGACCTCGTCCAGCGTAAGCCTGTCGGGGTCAGAAACTGCGTCAGGCGGTTGAGCGATCTCGCCCTTTTGGTGCCGGTTAATTTTTTCGCTATAGCGACCGAGCGCCCCGCCCGCAGCATCCCTGCATCGCGCCACGTATCCAGCCGCTCGGTCGAACTTCCCGACACACTGTCGGAAATGGCTCGCTTGGTGTCTAAAGCCTTCCGAATTCAGGCGGCGTCGCCAATCCGCGGCCCGCGGACCGTTCGTGTTTGTGGCATACAAACGATAGAGCAAGCGAAGCATTGAAAACCGCAGCCAAGCCGGCTTGCCTTCTCTATCGAGTTCGATGCCGTGAAAAACTGCGCTCATTTAACGACCGGCAACTTGTATCCAGTTCGCGCCGGTTTGCATCGAAAATGATTCGCGCGTAGATCCCGAAATCAAGTTGGTATCTAGACACCACCCCGCGGGAATTCCACGATGAATCTTAAGACCACAACCCTTATCGCTTTCGCCGGGTTGATTGTGTTCGTCATTGTATTGTATTTCTCTGGCCAGCACACAGGTACTTCAACGCCTGCCCAGATCGCGACGGCACCTGCGTTTTAAGTTGGAAGGAAACAGGTTTGGGCTTCTTCCCAGGGTCTGTGAGGCATCCGATAACGCGATGAGTGGTTTAACAGCTCCCCAAAAATGAAAGATGAACATAACTTCCCTCGGCGAAGCTCGATTCCCCTCGCCCGTTCCACACACGGTTAGTGAGCAGGCACGAATTCCCGCCGTTATTGTGCGCGATCCGGCTGTACCTAAGCGGGATGAAGTGCTCTTTGAGCTCGCCGGACCGCGAGCAAAGTTGTTCTTTGACCCGCCGAAGACGCGCGCCGGCATCGTAATGTGATCTGTATGCACGCAACGCCGTGCACGCCGCGATGGCTGGCAAAACCGGCTTAGTTTTCGGATTTCTGCATGATGCGTTTATCCATATCCCTATTGAGATGCTCGTCCTTGAGAAGAAGCAGATCGACCGATTGCATTTGGTGGAGGACCGTTTTGGCAGCGACCGGGCAACCGGTGCGATTCGAGTAAAACATTAGCCGTTCCCGAGTTGCACGCCGCCACACTCCCCTTCCGTCCGATCCGATGAGCATTTTGGTTTTCGATTTCGACGCTACCCGAACCTCCAACAGTGTTTCCGCCGGTGATCCGGGGCGTTTGTCAAGCTGCGTCACCAACCTCGAGCGCCTCCGTCTTTATTTAAGGCCTCGCGCAAAGGTACGCGGAGTTACGCAAAGGGACGGTAAACGATTGGGATCGGCACCTGCCGTGCTACTTGAAGATGCTGTTTCCCAAGTTCATAGGCCGGGATCACTTCATAGACGTGTTCAAATAGTCCGGGCCCAAGCACGGAGCGAATGCGAAAGGCCGAATCCAAATCACTTCCGACAGGGCATCGCGGGTGACAGCTAAATAACATTTTAGTAAAACGTTCCTACATCTTCAAGTCCTTTCCTTTGCCTACCTCTGCGTCCCTTTGCGCGAGGTCTCAACGGACGAAACGCGGGGACAGATCCTGAGCATCTACGCCTTATCCTCGCAACTGCCTCCCGGATATCGAGACCACTCATGCTGGCTTGAACCAGCCGTGCCTGCGGTACACGCTTGAGGTACACGCTTGAATTGGAGCAGGCAAGCGGCCAGATTGCGGTGATGGACCAGAGCCAGAGCATGTCGGAGAGATCGTGGGTGGCTATCTGGAGAGA
Source organism: Chthoniobacterales bacterium (assembly GCA_035938215.1). Lineage (GTDB taxonomy): Bacteria > Verrucomicrobiota > Verrucomicrobiia > Chthoniobacterales > JAFAMB01 > DASZHC01. The sequence continues at coordinate 1,833 of DASZHC010000033.1, read as the reverse complement.
AGCCGGGAGGGAACTCGAGGTGATCCGGCGTCGAGAGATTAAATGCGTGGATACGAAGATGGCGATTCTTTCTCTAGGAGACGCTTTTGAGTCCGCTCTCCTGCATCATCCGTTTTCGATCAGTTCCGGGATGGTCGAAATGCAACGCCTATTCGGCCGGGTCTCCGGATGGAGCGCTTGATCAAGATTGCGGCCGACCTTCTCGATTTCTGCGAGATTCAAGGTTGGCGCGTGTGTGTCATTGGCGGACTAGCGGTACAACGTTGGGGGGAACCCCGGCTGACTCGCGATGTGGATCTTTCCTTGCTGACCGGTTTTGGCCAAGAAGCTCTCTACGTTAAGAAATTGATGGAGAGATATGAGCCAAGGATCGAAGACGCGGAGGCGTTTGCTTTGCGGAACCGGGTTCTGCTGCTCCTGGAAGACCAGGTTGGCATCGACGTAGCGCTTGCAGCGATTCCTTTCGAAGAACGCGTGATCGAGCGATCATCTTCTTTTGAATTCTTACCGGGCAAAAGCCTCCGAACCTGTTCTGCGGAAGACTTGATAGTTTACAAGGCCTTCGCAGATCGGCCGCGAGATTGGGTGGACATCGAGGGGATCGTCGTTCGGCAAGGACCGCACTTGAACCTGCATTCGATTGAAACCGAGCTCGGGCCGCTGGCTGCAGCGAAGGAGTCGCCAGAGATTCTCACTAGGCTCAGACAGATATTTCAGGTTAATTAAGACACAAGGAGCCAAATCCCAGCCAAAGCCGCCAGGATGATTCCGTACGCTAGTGCACCGTCTCCTAAATCCCTTTGGTTTCGCCGCAGGTCAGTTGGCTGTTTTTCAAGGCGCGAGCGAAGCGCCCATATCTGGATCGATATGGGCCGAGCGAGCAACGCGGAAAAACAGCCAACCGGCCGCGGCCCAGAGGGTTGCATTGAAAATGGGCCGGCGGCTGCGTTGCTCGTCGGTTACGTATCGATTTAGATATGCGCCCCCCTCGCGCCTTGCCGGCGGCCCATTTTAAACGCAACGAAGCCCAAGGGATTTAGGAGACGGTACACTAGGGTAGGTATAAACGTCTTTTTGAGAATGTTACCTTCCTCGTCTTCAAACCTAAGACCGCGCATACCGCTACGATGTTATGGATGGCAACCATGTTGCCCATGGCGGCTCCGACTGTTTGCAGGGCCAGCATTGTCGTTGAAGATACCCCAAGGTCTTGGGCAATCCTTAGCTGAATCGGACCGAAGGTCAGGTTCGAAATGGTATTTGAACCCGAGAAGAAACTGCCGAGGGCGCCGAGAAATCCAGCGAAGTAAATCCACAAGGCCCCGGCGCCGGCCGCCAGTGCATCACCGAGAATCCTGGCCAATGCCCGCAAGACATCACCGCGATGCAAAGGACTCGCCTCCGATTGCAGACTGATCGATTGGGTGCTTCGTGCTACCGAACCCGCGGCATTCGCTTCGTCTTTCGTTAGCCCGACACCGCGTCGCGCGAAAAAAATCGTCGTCAGCAAACCGATCATGCCGCCTGCAACGAATGGAAACTCGCGACGCCGCTCACCAGGCAGATGGCTTCTTTTGGTAAGACGTTATCCTTCGTAATTCTCGGGATGGCCGTCGCGATGTTTTTGATCGGCTGGCTGTTGCACGGCCGTGGCCTTGATGAGCTTTTTTCAGCGGCCGTCGGTTTCGCTGTGGCCGCGATACCCGAAGGTTTGCCGGCGATCATGACCATCACCCTGGCGATCGGCGTGCAGCGAATGGTCCTGCGTAACGCTATCACGCGCAAGCTGACGGCGGTGGAAACTCTGGGTTCCGTGACGGTCATTTGTTCGGA
>DASZHC010000032.1:0-3651 GCA_035938215.1 Chthoniobacterales bacterium | reverse complement strand
TCATTGGTTTTCAAACCCGCAGAATGGTTTCCGGCAATTATCAGTGACTTATATGTTCCCGTATCGTTAGAAATTTCTACCGTATTATTTTTGTCTTGTTGATCAGCAAAACCAGTCCATCCACTCGTGAATCGAACGGGGTTGGCACCGGTCACCGTCGACGTGCCGTCGACGAGGAGGTTCTTGTCGCCAGGATCCGAAATGCCACCAACATGCAGTCCGCCCATGATCGATAACTTAGCGCCAGGACTCGCTGTACCGATGCCAACCTGGCCAGAATCGAGAACAACGAAACGTCCATTGACCACGTTGGGAGCGTCCACACCAAATGTTCCGTTCCCTCCGAAGCTAAAGGCTCCGCTTGTGCCACCCTCGATTCTCAAAGTCTTCCCAACAGCGATCGTGAGGCTGCCTGCGACGGATACATTGTCATATAAAAATATTTTTCTTGGCACCGTTCCGGCCCCGACGATGCACAAATTATCGTTTGGCCAGCCTTCCCAGGCTGGCTTGTAAATTATCTTGCCGGCGTTTGTCTCATCACCAGCGTCTTGTGAAAATGAAATTTCCCTGGATGCTCCAATTAGGGCTCCAATCAGAAGATTTTTAGCGATTGTGAGGCTGCCGTGGGCGGATACATCGTCAAATAAATCTATTTTCCTTGCCCCCAACTTTCCGGCGCCTACGATGGACAAACCATCTTTCTTCCAGCTCGGCTTGTAAGCTATCTTGCCGGCGTTTCCGTCATCATCAGGGTCTTTCGAAAACGAAATTATCCTGGATCCCTCATGTTCATCTCCGATCTGAACAAAACCGCCCACGTCCAACAACCATTTCGGACTGACAGTGCCAACGCCGACGTACCCTGTATTGCGATCAATGAACAACCGGCTTTTACCGTCGCTATCACTGAGATTCCAGCCGGGCTTATTTTCCGGTTTTCCAGGATCGATGCGCCCATGGAGACTAAGCGTCCACGCCGGTTTGGCAGTCGCAAAGTCATCGTAGAAGTTGATCACCTTTTTCAGGCTCAGGTGGTCTCCGGTCGCCTGAATGCTCAGCGGCTCGCCAGGAAGCTTCACCATGCCGTCATCTTTCTGATTGAGCATGCCTTCAATCAAATCGGCAAAGTCTCTTTCTCTGGGAATGCTGTTCTTTACAAAGTAAGATTTCAGGTCCGAACGGCTACGTTTGTCGATATCCATGGCTTTAACTTTTTTTGGGGGTTTGAATCTCAGGCTACGATGAAATCCAGTTCGATTCTCATGTAATTAATTCCGGTGAATTGCTTAGCTTCGTAGCCCGCTTCAGAGATGAGATCGATTTCGTGTTCACGGGCAGCGACAAGGACACCATCAGGCCGGCGCGCAGCGACGTAGTATCCTTCCGATTTGGGAGGGAGTACCGGGAGGAAGTTTTTCCCGTCCTCGCTGATGAAGAATCTCAACCCGACGACAAAGTCCACATAAGGGCGCTGATCGACGAAGTTGACGATACTGTTCGCATAGATTTTTCCTCCAAAAACCAGATCCGCGCCCTCTTCGTAAGCCCATGGGGAAAGAAAGCGGTTCAGCTCTTCATTAAGGAGCTTCTTGTAAAAGCCCTCGTCTTTTCCGCGATGGAAGCGCACAGCAAGCCTTAGTTTTACTGGAAGATAGTGCGCGTTTCTGACTTTCACCGTGGCGAATGGAGCGGTTTTGTCTTTCAGAAACGCCTCGATGTCTGCAATGAGGTCCGCTGCCGCCTTAGGTTCAAAGGGATCGAACGGCAACCGGTTCCGGATATCGGGGACGACAACGATTTCGACCCTGCCCGGATCGTCCGGATGGGCTAGGGGATCGGCCGTCAGGCATTTCACCTTGTAAATCTGTGGAAACCGCTCGAGAACAAGATGCTCGTAATCCCAAAGCGTCACCGCTCGTTGTTTATGGCGAAGACGCTCACTCACCCGGACATAAAACTCTTCGTCCGACTCCTCCGTGTCCCCACCAAAAGAGGTATAGGGTTGCCGCACGCCAAGGATTTTGGGCTCGCGTTTCGCCAGGTCAGTGATCCGTTTGGCCGGAAGAGGCCGGCTCAGGTGATCGCGGGCATTATTGCGATTTTCGAACGTCGCCGCAACCGCCTGGGCGTGAATCGCAATCGTATCGCAAACGCTATTGCTGTGGGTAGGAATGGCCACGCGAATCCAGTACAGATGGCTTGGCAGGAGAGTGTTGGTTTCAACGCGCGGGAGAGCGAATTCGATGATCCCGGAATTGATCAAGCCGCGGGTGGCATCCTGCAGGATATTTCCGCGATGCAGCGAAAGCCAGCGATTGCCGCTCAGATAGCTCCAATGGACAGGTTCTGGCGGCAGGTCAGGGTCGGCGCTTCCTGCGGCCATCTGGAAAAGCAGAGCCAGATTCTGAGGTGGCCGGACATATTGCAGACCAATATAGAGCTCGCCTTCAAAATCGTACTGAGGAAGAAAGTCGCAACCCGTCCGCCCGGCTTCAGCTCTCGCGATGCTGTATCCGAAGGGCTGAACGTGAAAGACCTGTTCATTGGCTGAAACCGTTTTTTCTGAGTCCAGGATGACTTCTACGGTTGAGGTATAGCCGAGAGTCAGCCGCGTGACCTTGGGAGTATAAGGCGGATTCACCTGGAAGGCTTCGGCTTGCACCTCCGACGGCGTCGCGACGAGAGCAGCGGCCATCTCCAGGGACTTCCTCATCGCAACTGTGGGGTAAGCATGATGCTGAAAGTCTGGTGCGCGCAATTCCCATAGAATGCAGCGGATCCATTGCCTGAGATCGTCGAAGACGACAATGTTTGTGTCACGCTCGTAGACGGGCGGACTGAGCTGAATCTTTCTGGGCTTCCGCGGGTCGTCCGGCTCAAACAACGCGATGGCGTCGGAAAACGGGATCAAAACGCCCCGATCGACAAGGCCGATCCGAGCTTTGAAGCTTGCGTTGTCTTTAATCGCTTCGTCGCGGTAGTTCTGGTAATGAGACTTCAGATTTGTTGGCGGGGCCATCCACTCGATCTGAAAGTTCAATTCATCGAGTTTTTTCCCGACGATTTCTGGATGTGCCAGATAGAAGCGAGAGCCGGCGTAGGGATTGACGCTGAATGGTTCAAACGGCTTTTTCGCGTCAAGGGGCCCCTCATCGTTCTGGATCTGAAAATTGCTGAAACCTTCGACCTCCACCTTGAGGTGAATGCGCAAGAGCGCCAGATCCCGGAATGGCTCATAATGCGTTACATATCTTCCCTTGCCCGTTTGGCGATAATTCTCTTGCCAAACCGGTCTCAGCATCAGCCGGATGACCGGCCAAGAGGAATCGATGCCGTGCACGCCCCGGTTGGGTGGTGCGAGAGGAGGCTCTCTTTCACTGAAGGACAAAGTGACTCTGAGAGCTTTCAGGGCAGCGAGATTCGAGTCGCGAGCTGCTGACAACTCAGGGTAAAGTCCCATCTCGGGATCTTTCCATTCGATTCGAGAACTTGCCGGTTCCAGCCAACCTTTTGCTGTGCTCACCTGAATCTGAAACGGATTAAAACTTGCCGTGGTAGATTGATTCAACGGAGCCAGCAGATCTCGAATCTTTTTTACATCAAATTTCTCCGGAGAAAATGCCAGCGTGAGCTGGATCGCCCTTTTGC
>DASZHC010000031.1:0-6534 GCA_035938215.1 Chthoniobacterales bacterium | reverse complement strand
GCGCCGATAGGCATCGCGAAACTTGGCGCGGTTAATTCGAAAACTGAAGTTAACTTTCGTTTTGGACTTTTTGCGTTTGGATTTGCTCGGATTGGGTAACTTTAAATCAATCAATCCAAAGACACGCCCGGCTTCCTTCTTCCGGCTTCGTAACAGCTGTAGACCTTGATCCCCGACTTGACCCACTTTTCGACTTGATCCAACAACTTCCACGGATCCCACTTCTGCGCCGGCTTGGGCGTTGACCCGTCCAGTTGCCGACACTCGGTAACCTGCCGCGCGTGCAGGTCCAACCCTAATTTGATCACTTCGGGCTTGGCTTCCGCCTGACCCTCACTACGTTCATAATCGGTATTGTTTTGCATATCGCCGACAGTGTAGCAGCGGGTGTTGCTACCTGTCGGCTCATGTTATCTACAGCCGGTTTTGGGCACTTTTAGGAAGTCCCCTCCCTGAAAATCAGCGACTTACGCCATAAAAAAATCTCACGACGTCCCGAATCCGCGAAGTTAGGCTAGGTGAGCGGAGAGGTTTACGGGGCCACTGGAGGTCAAATGCCCATGTGATCCAATTTACAAGCTGTTGGCCACTGTCATCCGAACTTGAACCTTCGGCGGTAAATAAAGGACGGCCACTGATGTGCACAAAAGAAAAGTTCGGCCTGGCAATATTTTTACAGACGAGCCGCGTTTCACCGGCCGTTTGAGACAGTCCGTCCAATCAATGCTCGGCATGGATTCGTCAGAAGTCATTCTATTGGGAAAGCGTGGCAACCAGGAAATATGCAGATACGCTTCTTCCTTTTCTCGGTGAGCGATTGTTGTTTCCGGCTGACTTCGCGGGCCGGGGCGACATGAGCCGTGGAGCGCTGCTGCTTCACTCCGTGGCAACAAACAAAGAACTTCGGTACTTGCCGATCTCCCGAGCGCGGCAGATCGATCACTGTCGGAATCCGAAAAAGATAGGGTTTATGATGGGCGTGGGCGTCTGCGCAACATTGATATCTTTCGTTTGGCAATATTTTCTTTCATCTATTGGAAAGAATTTAGCACGCTCGCGTGGAACGACACGATCAGGAACCTTGCGTTGTTCGCGCTAACATACTTCGGCCATCGTCCGCCAGATGGGAATGTGTTTCTCCGGACGCGGTCGAGACTAGGGAAGCTATTCCGCGCACCGCCTGTTCCATGCTTGTGTAGACACCTCCAACGGAGGATTCGGTGATTTTCTTGATAACCCGCGCACCGCCTTGCGGAGGCAGGCTCCATAGCCCGATTAAGATTACCGTTTCAGGCAGCTCCATCTTGATGGAACGCGCCATTTTGCCAACAGCCAGCGCAGATCTGGCTTCGATAGCGGACACGATGATCCACTGAGGTTGCATTTCTCGAAGTTCTTCGAGCTTTTCTGATCGAAGCGCGCGCCACGAAAGGACCTCGGCTATGACTCCTTCGACTTCTAGCAGCCGAGTCAATATCCAACCCACTAGTTCGTCCCCCTCGGCGGTAAACGGAACGATGAATACCTTGGACGAATCCCGCTTTTGCTCGTCTGCTTCGTCGCGCTCGATCTTCAATTCATCGATAATTTCGCGCATCTGCTCGTAGATTTGCCTTTTCGATTGCGCATTCGAGCCACCAGGAAAACGGCCGTTCTCAATCATCCTGATTGTGGGGACAATCAGGTTCTCTGCTGTTGCCGTCGACAAGACCATACCGGTTGATTCATGGACCAATGCCTTTGCCTCAGGTAGCCGGCTTTCTGTGAGAAGGCGGATCAAGTTCGCCTCAGTCGTGCTGGGAGGATCCGAGGCCAGAAGTACACTCCAAAAATGAAAAGCCGGGAAATACAGTCCCAGAACAACCAGACATGCGGTCAATGGAGTTGCCAAAAGCAAACCGACCGGGCCCCACAGCCAAGTCCAGAAAAGAGCAGACATGATGACAGCCAGAGAGGACACGCAATCGCAATCGACAAAAGCAACGGGAAAAAAGCCGATATCCAGATGCCGACGTATGGAAGAAATCGCAAGACGAGCGTAAGAATAGCCCAAAGAACCGCATTCGGAATTTCGATCAAATAGAGCCCAACTCCCACGGCTGCTGCGAACCCCGTATTGACTTGGAGTTGCACAAGCAAAAATCTGCTCAAACGCGAGCCTGCCTCGTCAACCGCGAGAGCGCTCGTTACTACATGCGATTTCCCTATTATTTTGAGGAATCGATCACGCAGATGCTTTCGCTCCAGCAAAATAAATACGACGAGCACGACAACCACCGCAAATGATGCGACGGGCGCCAAAACCGGCGCCATGCCCGTGCGTACCATAGATAGCATGTCACCGGTTCCATTCACGATTTGAACCTTTGTGGGTTCGAATTGGTAACGCGAAGTTTCGTTCGGGGAACTGCTCTTGCTCAGATCGGCGATCAACTCTCCCACGTTTCGAAAAGCGGCATTCATCGGACCCGGAGGTCCTTTCTGGATCGCTTCCCAGCGTGCGCGAATATTGGTGCTGTACTTTGGGAGCGAATTTACAAGATCCAGCGTCTCGATCGAAACGGTAGTGCAAACAGCTCCTATAAGCGCAAAAGCGACTGCCACCACTGCAAATACGGCTACAATGGAATGTAACCCCCACCTCTCAAGCCGCGAGACTAAAGGCGCGACAAGAAAACTTATGAGAGCGGCTAAAACAATGGGAAGGAGGAAATCTTTGGCCCATGAGCATAAACCAAGAAAAACAACCAGATAAGCCAGTTCGACCAGCCTCCCGATCTCATGCGGCTTCTCGGATTCGTTGGTTTCCGGCATCTATCCGCCGGTTCGCGCTGTCCTCACATTACGGCCGTATTGTCGACATTGAAAAGTCCTTTGTCATGGTCGGTTCGCCTTATCGCCATTTCGGGAACTCCCTAAGATGTTTGGCTGACATAGATTTTTCCATGCACACGTACCCGCAGACTTCAAGGTGGTGTCGTTCGGGGATCAGACCGGCCAAACCAAGGCGAAATATCGGATGGTCATCAACGATCAAACCCCGTTTTCTTGAACTTTGCTCCTGGCGTATGGCCTCATTTTGGGAGTTCATAGAATTTGCGTTTGAAAACTTTCCAAAAGTCTTTCTTTTCAACCAGTTCTTAACGGGAAGGTTCTTAGTGTGTTCGCCGACCCTGGAAAGAAAGCATCTCGGGAAAACCCTAAGGAGGAGAGGCGTCCGAAGATCGCCCTTCCGAGCCAAAGCCGCCGGCAGTTAGTAAACCAGTCCGCATTCTGCTTAGCGCTATGGAATGAAAGCGGACGTCGATCGAAGCTTGCCGGCGGGATCCTCGGCGCACTTGACCAAGCCTTGTGATCTATCCGTATTGAATGCGACCATTCAAAGAGTCTTAGGCCTGTCAATAGCGGCTAAATGCAACCGCAGAAGCGCCTTGGAGCGAACATAACCAATGAAGATCTGAATATATGGGCACAATCCTACTGATACTACTGGTGTTGCTACTAATTGGCGCGTTACCGACTTGGCACTATAGCTCAGGTTGGGGTTACTATCCGACCGGAGGACTTGGACTACTTTTTATAATTGTTCTCGTGCTGGTCCTGATTGGACGCGTCTGAAATCTTATGAACGAGAGTCACGACCCAGAAAAAGAGAGCCAAAGCGGCAAAGAGCAACTAAAAGCGGCCGCTGAAGGCTTAAAAGCTGCGGCGGCCGGCAAGATCGAAGATCTCCGCCAAACTGCTAGCGAAAAGACAGAGGAATGGCGCAAAGCCGCAGAGGAGAAAGCTAAAGAGGCGAGCAGGGCCGCGGAGCATGCCTGGTCCAGTGCTACTTCAAAAGGACAGGATTGGTTGACCCAAGGCGAGGCCTATGTTCGCAAAAATCCGGCTCAGGCGGTGCTGATAGCCCTGGGCCTGGGGATCGTCGTGGGAATCAGTCTCAGAAAACGCTAAATGGCTTGCGCTGCTGTGGACGGGGAATCTCCGAATGTGAAATCATCGGCAGCCGATTCAATTCAAGCCTGGATTGCTTCTTTCCTACGGTACTTGGAACTGCGCTTGCAGCTCTTGGGCCTGGAGGCCCGGGAGGCAGGGCTTCATTTGCTAATATTGAGTTTGCTACTTGTCAGCATGCTCGTTTGCTTCACAGGTTGCCTCCTCCTGTTGATCGTTTTTCTGCTCTACTTGATGACGCTGATCTTGCACTGGGCTTGGGGCTGGTGCGCCCTGGCCTTGGCCGCAGTGCTTTTTCTCACCAGCATTGTTATCGGTATCATCTTCAGGTTCAGGCTTGCCAAGGCACTTTTCCCGTTCACTCTCGCAGAGTTTCGAAAGGATCGTCAATGGTTGAAACACGACACACCGACCAACGTCTGAGCGAGGAGCTGGCCAACACTAGAGCACATCTGCGTGACCGTCTGTTGCCTTTGAGGCGAGATCTGGATATCGGTCGCCATGTTGTTCGCTCGACTGAAGATCACCCGTTCGAATGGATCACTGTCGCATTCATGGTCGGATGGATTTTGTCTCGCCTACCCGCGCGCAAACAAAAGATTTATTACAGTCTAGATCGGGAGCAGGACACGGTTCGCAGGAATAAGAAAAAGAACAAACTTTGGAGAATGGTGTGGAATGCTTCCAAACCCGTGATTGCCGCCTATTTGGCAAAAAAACTTGCGCAAAAGGTCAAGACGTCGAGCGAGCGAAGCGTCATAGAAGAAATGACGGAAGGGGAGTACATAATCAGTGGCTAAAACCATATCGATAGACCGTCGGCTTTCTGGAACATCTCTTTGGCTCACCCTCGGAATCGTTGGGGCGTGGTTGATCTCTCGCTTTCCCCGAAGGCGACAGAGAGCTATTACCGTTATAAGCGAAAAAGCTGACAAATCTCATCCAAAACCGGTCAGATCAGGCCGGGTCAAAGTCTCAGAAGGCGGACCGGGAATTTTGTCTTTAGGGTTTGAGCTTCTTGGTGCTGTGGCGATCCGGTTGGCGCAGCGCTACGCAAAATCCTGGAGTGCCGGGCTTGTGGCACAGCTCAAGAGCTCAGCCGACGTGCCCACGATTCCGCCTTCCCTAACCGAGGCTCGGACGAGCACTCTCGCCAGACCCCCTTCTCAATCAGAGGTCGCGGACGAGAAGCTTCGGGAGGAGAAGTCTTATTCAAAAGGCATCGTTGCCCTTTTTAAGAATACAGCCAGTGAATGGCTGGAAGACAGATGTCCCCAGCTCGGCGCAGCCCTGGCGTACTTCACAGTCTTTTCCTTGGCGCCCCTGGTGGTGGTGCTCCTCGCTGTTTTTGGACTCATCTTTGGGAGCAGTGAAATGGCGCGCGACAGAATCACCGAGCAGCTGCAATACTTCGTTGACCCGAGCGGAGTCAAGGTTTTCCGAGAGATCGCCGCCCAAACGGCAAAGCCCACAGCGGGGATTGTTGCGACCACGATCGCGGTGATCGTCGGATTGTTTGGTGCGAGTGGCGTTTTTGGCCAGCTCCAGGAAGCGTTGAATACGATCTGGGGAGTCAAACCCAAGCCGGGGAGCGGAATATGGGCTTTTGTGCGAGCGCGCTTCTTGTCCTTTGCGATGGTAGGAGGCGTGTGTTTTCTCCTCTTGGTATCGTTGACAGTGGAGACTATTCTCAGAGGATTGAATGACTATCTCAAAGCCGGACTGCCTGGAGGTCACGTTCTGGCAATGGCGCTTTTCCTGCTGTTTGATATTTTGGTGATTGTGCTGCTTTTTGCGTTTGTATTTCGCTATTTGCCAGATGCTAAAATCGTGTGGAGAGATGTCTGGATTGGCTCGGCACTCACGGCCGTTCTCTTTGTTTTAGGTAAATTCATTCTCGCTCTTTACCTTGGGAGCGGCGCTGCCGGATCGGCCTATGGCGCGGCCGGTTCGCTGATTAGTCTTTTATTGTGGATCTACTATTCCGCTCAGATCTTACTTTTTGGGGCAGAATTTACCCAGGTTTACGCAAATACCTATGGCAGTTTGGTTGAACCAAAAAAGCATGCCGTAAAAATCGAGAGAACAGAGCGCGAGATCACTTCCTAAGAAACAAAGATTCACTTTCCGGAAGTTAGGAGCATGCCGGCGGTTGCCAGCGCCATGATGGCAGTCGCCAACCACCCTAGGGCGTGTTTGTAAATCCTGTTTAATGGACAACGCGCCTACCTGCAGGTAAAACGGATCATGCGGCTACGCTTTCTTTATAACCTCAAGTGCTTCGAAGGTATGACCGGCAAAGTGCAAAGCTTCGGCCTATAGCGTTATATAATATGGCATGCATAGCATCGAGCCGATTGCCCGATAGTCGCTTATTCCGTTCTCGATCGACGCGATGCCCTCAGCTGTGTCACCGGAAGCGCTGCGCGCCCAACCGCCGTAAATGGCTGCTACAGCTCGCCAAGTTGCAAAATTCTGACGCGTTGCCAGCTCAATCAACTCCGACGCGCTACGTTCCACTTCGGCAGGATTACGCTCAGAATGGCCGAGACTCGCTGCGGAAGCAAGTGCTTCGGCTAG
>DASZHC010000030.1:0-25630 GCA_035938215.1 Chthoniobacterales bacterium | reverse complement strand
GACCTCTACGACCCAACCCTTTCGGAAAGAGGTTGGATTATCGCCGCAAATAAAATCGATCTTCATGGCGCGGAAGAAAATTTGGGAATGCTCCAGAGCAGATTTGCCGACAAGGTCATCGTTCCTATGGCTGCAGCCGAGGGACGGGGTATCCATGAGTTCAGAAATGCTCTGCGCCAGTTTCTAGTGAATCCTTGAAAAGCAAAATCGGTTGCAGACCAGTCAAGTTTTTTCCGTATCCGCGCAGTGAAACCTCTTGTAGCCAGCTACTGCACCTATTTCCTGAAGCCTGAGATGCGGCACATCTTCAGGCAGCTCACCGCGCTGCGTACCGTAAACGCCTTCGTAATTACTAAATTTCGCGAGAATGCAATCGAGTACCCGTTTCCGGATATTGAAGTATTGGAAAAACCCAGGATCAGCCTGCCACGAAGAGCATTCTTAAAATATATTTCACGTGCGCCCGCATTGATGTACCGGGGCGAATTTGAGTCATTGCGCGAAGTGCTGCTCCGGCGCGATCCAGACCTGATGCATATTTATTTTGGCAACACCGGTGTGCATTTGCTTCCCCTGATCGAGCGATGGGATCGACCGTGTATCGTCTCGTTTCATGGAATGGATGTTCAACGCCGAGAATCCGAGCGCGGCTATGAAACGCGACTGAGACGGCTTTTGCGCCTTGTTCCTATCATCCTGGTACGGAGCCGTTCCATCGCCGAACGTCTCATCGAGCTGGGATGCGACCCTGTAAAAATACGTTTGAACCGGACCGGTATTCCTTTGTCAGATTTTCCGTACCTCCCAAGAAGGGTGCCTGTCAAAGGTGCCTGGAACGTTGTTCAAGCCTGTCGGCTTGTGCCTAAAAAGGGATTGCCCACAGCGTTGCGCGCGTTTGCCCTATTCGCGCAGAAATTTCCGAATGCGCTCTTTGAAATCGCCGGGGAGGGACCTTTACTAAAGGAATTGCAGCAACTCGTCCGTGAGTTGCGTATTGAGAAAACGGTTCGTTTCGTTGGGTTTCTCAATCAGAATGAGTTGCGCGTGCTGTTTGAAAGGTCGCATTTGTTCCTTCATCCCAGCGAGGTAGCGACCGACTCCAACCAGGAAGGAGTTCCAAATTCCATGCTTGAAGCGATGGCTACCGGATTGCCGGTCATAGCAACGATGCATGGCGGAATTCCCGAAGCGGTGACGGACGGGATAAGTGGTTTGCTTGTCCCGGAACGGGATCATCTGCGATTGGCGAATGCATTGATTTCGCTGGTTGAGAATCCGGCGCACTGGCTGGAGACAGGAAAAGCTGCCTCACGAACGGTGACGGAGGAGTTTGCACAGGCTCGGCAAATTGAGGCTCTGGAATCCGCCTATTTGGAGGTGATCCGGAGACAGAGCGAAAGAACAGAGCAGCGTGGCGCTTGACGCACCGAGGCCCCCATTTCCTACAGACTAGAATCCTAGCTGGAGTGCGTTATTCCAGCGAGAGCTCGATTTTCTCCTCCAACCTGGGCGTGAGTTGGTTCCCCATAATAAGACGAGCGCAGGTGTTCCAGTGCAACAACGCATCGTCATTCTTGGCCGGGCGCAGCGCTTCTGCCTTTTCGTACCAGGTCATCGCTTCGCTCAGAAATTCGTAAGCGTCGTGGCCAGCCCCCGGGTGGTCTCGGCGCAGGTACGCTTTCGCCCGGCGCTCGCAGATGATACCCGCATAGTAAGCGCGCTGGTACTCGTCGCGAAGACGTGAAAGAACCTCCTGGACCTGAGTAGCTCCCACGGCATAGCCTGTGCCAAAACGGTCGGTCAGCGCCAGCAGTAGAGTCACCAGAGCTTGCTGATTCTCCGGATCGATGCGCAAGACATCGTGACAAATGCTTTCGGCTTCTGCAGGTTCGTTGAGCAGGCGATAGCGCAAGGCCTTTTCGAGCGCCGCCGGAATGGCGTCTGCGGAAAGCTGTTTTAGTTCAAACATGATTTTCTCCTTTGAGGTCTTTCGGGCGAAATAGCTTAAGCAATTTCCCCAACGGGTCATAAAACTCATCTACCACGCGTTCCTTCATCGGGATAATCGCATTATCTGTGATAGTGATGTTCTCGGGGCAGACCTTCGTGCAGCATTTCGTGATGTTGCAGTAACCGATCCCGCCCGCCTGTTTCAATTCTGACAGCCGGTCTTCGGTGTCGAGTGGGTGCATCTCGAGCGCCGCGACAAAAACCAGAAAGCGCGGGCCGACGAATTCTTCGTGCTTATGATGATCTCGCAGAACGTGGCAGACATCTTGGCAAAGGAAACACTCGATGCACTTTCGAAATTCCTGGACACGATCGATATCCGTCTGAGATATCCGCCAAGTACCATCCGCCGCGTCGGGCGCGCGTGGCTTGAACTTCTTGATTTTCTTCTTTACGCGAAAATTCCACGAAACGTCGGTGGCTAAATCGCGTATCAAGGGGAAGGTTCGCAACGGCTCGATGGTGACCGGCCTGTCGAGCGGTAGCGCGTCCAGCCGCGTCATGCACATCAGCTTCGGCATTCCATTGATTTCAGCTGAGCAGGAACCACATTTGCCCGCTTTGCAATTCCATCGGCAGGCTAGATCATTGGCCTGCTTAGCTTGAATCGCATGAACGGCGTCGAGCACAACCATCCCCTCGGAAATTTCCGTGGCGAATTCAACGAAGTCTCCGCCCCTCGCGTCACCCCGCCAGATTTTGAAAACGGCCGTTTTCATTTCATCTCGGCGATGATCTGTTTCAGGTGCTCTGGCATTTCAGGAATTTGCTCGCGGACCAGGTGCATCGAGCCGTCCGGCGCTTTGCTTAGAACGATATTCATTTTGCCTTGTGCGGCGTCTTTGTTTGGAAAATCATCGCGAAAATGTCCGCCGCGGCTCTCCTTTCGTTCGATCGCTGCGCGAGCAATGGCTTCCGAGATGGTGAGCAGATGCTTCAAATCAATCGCGGTGTGCCAACCGGGATTATATTCTCGGTGGCCATGGACGCTGATGTTTCGCGCACGTTCCTGAAGTTTATTCAATTCGTCAAGGGCTCGAATCAACTCCTCTCCGCGACGCACAATGCCGACCAGGTTCTGCATTATCTCCTGCAAATCGTGTTGTACCTGGTAGGGGCTTTCGGCGCTTGCGGGCGATTTTAGGCCATTTTCGAACGGCTCCAGCACGTCGCGGGCCGATCTTTCGAGCTGCGCGTCGCTGATCACGCCGCCGTTGGATTCTCTACTGAATTTTGCAGCAAATTCTCCCGCCCGTTTGCCGAACACCAGCAGGTCGGACAACGAGTTTCCACCGAGGCGGTTTGACCCGTGCAATCCCGCGGCCACTTCGCCGGCTGCGAACAGCCCTGGCACACTGGACATTTGGGTCTCGGCATCCACCCGCACGCCACCCATAATATAGTGCGTCGTAGGCCCGACCTCCATTGGCGCCTTGGTGATGTCGAGGTTGGCGAGTTGCATAAATTGATGATACATGCTCGGCAACTTTTTCTTAATATGTTCGACAGCGTTCGGGATCTTTTCTTTTATCCACGAAATGTCGAGAAAGACACCGCCGTGTGGACTACCGCGACCGGCTTTGACTTCCTCAACGATGCATCGCGCGACGTGATCGCGAGTAAGCAATTCGGGTGGCCGACGCGCATTTTTATCGCCCTGTGTATAGCGCCATCCTTCTTCCGGATTGTCTGCGGTTTGAGATTTATAGGCCTCTGGAATCCCGGCAAACATGAAGCGTTCACCTTTATTGTTTTGTAAGATGCCGCCTTCGCCGCGCACGCCTTCGGTGACCAGAATTCCCATAACGCTCGGGGGCCATATCATGCCGGTAGGATGAAACTGTACAAACTCCATGTCGATCAATTCCGCGCCGGCATGATAGGCGAGTGACTGTCCGTCGCCTGTGTACTCCCAGGAGTTGCTCGTGATTTTGTAGGCGCGCCCAATCCCACCCGTTGCAAGGACAATTGCTTTCGCTTTGCACACTTTGAATCGTCCGCGCTCCCGGTCGTAACCGAACGCTCCGACGACGCAGTCACCATCCTTGAGCAGGGTGACAATTGTGTGCTCCATGAGGACTTCAATTCCCTGGTGAATTCCGTGATCCTGGAGGGTGCGGATCAATTCCAAGCCGGTACGATCGCCAACATGAGCGAGTCTCGGATAGCGATGACCGCCGAAATTGCGCTGCAGTATTCTTCCGTCTGCGGTGCGATCGAAGACGGCGCCCCAGCCTTCAAGTTCACGAACCCGTTCCGGTGCTTCCTTTGCGTGCAATTCAGCCATTCGCCAGTTGTTGACGTACTGGCCGCCGCGCATCGTGTCGGCGAAGTGAACTCTCCAATTGTCGCGGTCATCGACGTTCGCTAATGCTGCAGCTATACCACCTTCAGCCATCACGGTATGCGCCTTACCGAGAAGCGATTTGCAAATTAGTCCAACTCGAACTCCGGCCGCTGAAGCTTCAATAGCCGCACGCAAACCCGCGCCACCAGCTCCAATAACAAGCACGTCGTATTCGAGAGTCTCGTAGTTGCTCACTTGATTTGCAGAAGCGCCAAAAAACCGGGGTTTACCTGGCCAAGCAGGCTCAGGCGTGTACCGGTTCACTAAATCAACGCCTACAATATCCTCCAATCGTGCCAGAGTCCAATTGAGCAGAGACGCACATAGAGGTCGCTGAATCCGACCCAGAACAGGCTCGTCCATGCCCAGAGCATGTGGCGGCGGTTCAGACAGGTCACGCACGCGTAACTTTTGGCGCAAACAGGAAATTTGGAAATCTCGTCCAAAAAACCGCCTGCCAAATGGCGAAGGGAATGACAGCCAAACGTGTAACCGCCCAGCAGTAAGACATTCAACGTCAGTATGATCGTCCCAACGCCGAGACCGAAGTGTTTTGAACCCGAGCTATCGCTGAACCACATTGCTCTCCACGCGTCGTGCGCCAGCACCAGGATGAACAGCACCGCGATATACAGGAAATAGCGGTGAATGTTCTGCATGATCAGCGGAAAGGAGGTTTCGCCCGGATATCCCTTTCGCGGTTCGCCGACTGCGCACGCTGGCGGATCAGCCCAAAACGCTTTGTAGTAGGCTCCCCGATAGTAGTAACACGTCAGCCGAAAGCCAGCCGGGGCCCATAGAACCAGTAGAGCGGGCGAAAATAGAAGCCATAACGGCCACCAGGCTGGTCTCGCGCCGAAAATCGCGTGTGGCGAGCCGCCGAATATTTCGGGCGAATAAAACGGTGAGAGATAGTCGGCACCGTTTTGATCGAGCCAGTAATGCGTTCCTTGAAATGCGGCCCAAGTAGAATAGACAATGAAAGTTGAAAGGCCGAGGAACACGAATAATGGCTGCGCCCACCATGCATCACGTCGCATGGTCTCGCCGGCCGCCCGTTGCTTCAATGACACATTTTCGTACGGCATATTGACTGGGGACAGCTGCAGCTCTAAATATCGGCGAGGATGCACCTTTTCAAGCTCATTGCGCGGTGCACCGCTTGGTTGGGGCAGATCCCCGAGCTGCCCTACTCCGGAGGGCCGATTCTTTTACTTTAAAAACAAGCACTTAAACAGGCCGCGGAGCGTTTGTTTAAGTGCTCGCAATGCAATGAGCTCGTCGTTGCGCCTTTCGCGTGATTTTTGCGGGTTAGATCCGCATTTGGCTCGATGAGATGAGGGGAACCTACGTTAGTGATCAGGCTCAGGAGCCGGATCCATGCGAAAAATTGTCTCGCCCGGCTTCATCAAGTCGAGCTTATCGCGCGCTAGCAATTCAGTGTATGCCGGGTCATTTTGAAGCAGCGTAAGTTTTTTACTCTCCTTATTGTACTTCGCGCGCTCTTGCTCGACCTGCTGTTTCAAGGCTTGAAGAGCACGCTGCTGCCGCTGTTGTTCCTTGACCAGAGGCAAGAACCAACAGATCAACAGGATGAACGCAGCGACTATGATTAGAAGATAGACGATTCTGTTCAGAAAAGAACGAATCCAATCATCTCTTGGCTCATCGAAACTCATCGTATGTCCTGCGAGCTATCGCTCAGCGCATCTTACCTCCATACTGAGCGTTGTCACCAAGTTCTTCCTCGATTCGCAGAAGTTGATTGTATTTTGCGATTCGATCCGTCCGAGACAGCGATCCGGTCTTTATCTGGCCTGCATTGGTGGCTACGGCAATGTCTGCGATAGTCGTGTCCTCTGTTTCGCCAGAACGATGGCTGATCACAGCGGTGTAGCGATTTTCTTTCGCTAATTCGATGGCGTCCAAAGTCTCCGTCAGTGATCCGATCTGGTTGACCTTTATCAGAATGGAATTTGCTACGCCCTGCTCTATTCCCTTTCGCAAAAACTTCACATTTGTCACAAATAGATCATCGCCCACCAATTGCACTTTCGCCCCAAGCGCTTCGGTCAGCTTCTTCCAACCGCTCCAATCGTTTTCCGAACAGCCATCTTCGATTGAGACGATCGGATATTTCGAACAAAGCTCCCCATAAAACGCGACCAGTTCATCGGCCGACTTTTTTGAGCCATCGGACTTCTTAAAAACGTAGGTCTCCAATGAAGCATCATAGAACTCGCTGGAGGCGGCATCTAGCGCAAAAAAGATCTCTTCGCCAAGCTTGTAGCCTGCTTTCTCGACCGCTTTGGAGATCGTGTCCAACGTGTCCAGGACACCAGTGAGATTTGGCGCGAATCCCCCTTCATCTCCTACAGCTGTTGAAAGTCCTCGGGCCTTCAAAACACTTTTCAAGGCGTGAAATATTTCGGTACCATATCGAAGCGCTTCGGAGAATGTCGGCGCTCCTTTCGGCATGATCATGAATTCCTGAAAATCGATCGGCGCGTCGGAGTGAGCTCCACCGTTAATGATATTCATCATCGGAACCGGTAGCACCTTTGCGTTAGGGCCGCCCAAATAACGAAAAAGCGGAAGATTAAGTTGTGCCGCCGCCGCATGCGCGACCGCGAGCGAGGCTCCAAGGATCGCATTGGCGCCGAGCTCTTTCTTATTCGGAGTGCCATCCAGCGCGTTCATCGCGCTATCGATCGATACCTGATCGAGAGCATCCATTCCAACGATTGCATCGGCAATCTTCTCTTCGACATTTTCAACGGCTTTCGTAACTCCCTTGCCAAGATATTTATCCTTTTCCCCGTCTCGCAGCTCCCAGGCTTCATGCTCTCCGGTGCTTGCGCCGCTTGGAACGATTGCGCGACCGACCGCGCCACTGGTTAATTCTACGTCGACCTCCACAGTCGGATTGCCTCGAGAATCGAGGACCTGTCGGGCTCTGACATCAGAGATGATTGTTAGCGACATAACAAACTTTACCCTGAATCGGCCGCGAGCCGCAAGGCTCATGAAAGGGTCACCGCAACGAATCAAAATTGTTCAGCTAACCGTCTGTAGAGCGCTTGACTCAGGTGTCGCAAAAGCTTCGATGTTTACGATTTCCACTTGCCGTGCAACCGATTCCGTTGGCAATTCGGCGGAGTCGCCGATCCTTTTGCCCAGTAACGCCTGGCCAATCGCCGTTTTATAGGAAACAATGTGCTGTTCAGGGGCGCTGTCCCATGCCCCGAGAATTTTGTACTCTGTGGTCTCGCCCGATGCGCAGTCCAGAAGGGTGACCTTGGTTCCTATAGAGACTTGAGAGGTGTCGGCGTTTTCGAAACTTGACCCGCGCGCTCTTTCCAGCATCTGTTCAAGCTCGGCCTTTCGCCGCATCAATACCGTCTGCATTTCTTTCGCAGCCTTATATTCAAAATTTTCGCGCAGATCTCCGTACGAGCGGGCGATACCAATCTCTTTGGTATTCTCCGGAATCCTTTTCGAAATCAAATCATCATACTCTTCTTTTCGTTTTTGAAGACTGGACCAGGAGACGACTAAAGCTTCAACTTTTTCTTCAGAATCGCCCGTGAGCATCGACTGCAGCTCTGGGTGAACCTTGATCATCCGCGCCATCAGAGACCGTTTGTTCAGCTCTTCAAATGCCGGCGTTAACATCATGCGCCGCATTACGTCACGCGCCTGCGCAGACGGCGTATTGACCATGATATCCGTCACGAGATCTTTATCGTCGATGAGCAAATCATGCAGCTTTGATCCTCGCCGGTTTTCCTTAAACTGATCTCGTTCGAGAGCGCCCAAGATGGAAGTCATCAATTCAAAATCGAGCAAATCTCCGAAAACCCCGGCGCCGCGCTCTTTACACAGCCAATAAAGAGCGTCCGACGAAATGGAGTGTTCCTTGATTGCTCGGCTGAGGGACTGTCGAAGTTCTTCGGTTACTCCGCGTTCCACAAGAATCTTGGCAATCTCCGCAACAATTCGAAAACCTGCGCTCTGTAAAATAGTCAAATGGCGTGCAACCCAGTCAGCCGGGAATGTCTGAGGGAACTCCGCCAGCGCGCGTCTCTGCTTATTCGAAGACACCTGAGAGACGATTTCTCCAAGCCTGTGTTCGTGTTCCTTCAGCAAATCGGAAAGAGAAAGTGAACCTCCCTTAAGATGGGGAATTCGCGCGCAAAGTTCGTCGCGGGAAATGATGAGTTCAAGAGCCTGGGCCGGATTCAAACGGAGGTTGCGTGCGGCGATCTCTTCAATTTGAGTGACCACCGTTTGCAACTCCGCGTCTTTTCCAATCTCGCTGTCGAAATTCTTCACGATTTGATCGAGAAGATTTAGCTGCTCTTTCAAGCCCCGGGCCTTTTGAAAAGATTGGACGAGCTCGTCCAGAAAGGAGACAGACCTGTCCCGCATCGTGATCGATTCAGACTTCTTGGCCGGAATGGTAAAACGGCCGTCTTTACGCAGAGTTTTTTTAGCGCTGTCCCACCACTTCTTGAATTCTCCTTCCGGCACGATATCCGGCGAGAGCGCCCGCTGAAGCTGATCCTGGGTCGCCTTACCCCCAAAGCTCTCAAGCACGAGTTCTATAAGTTTCGGAATTTCTTTCTCTGCCAGGGCGCGCAGAGCATCGGGTTCGTTGACCCGGCGGACGAAAATGTGTTGATCGGCCAGCGGTTGAAGCGTTTCGGCCGCATACCGCAACTGCATCGAATGATTCTTTTTGGAATGAAAATCAACGACGATCTGATTTAGAAAGAGGCTCCAACTGTTGACCTTGCCAAATCCCCAGCTTTTGTGCAGGCAAAACGTGTTCGGCTTCAGCTTATCCAGCGCTCCAGCAGCTTTAGCGTCGAGTTTGCCTGCCTCGACCATTGCTTGCAAATCAGCATCCATAGGGCGGGAAGAACATAGGGAAGAGCGAAAGCGGCGCCAATAAAAAATCGGGGTGTTTGTTTAGCATTGCGCAATGATTACTGTGCGGATACAGAAAAAAACTTGACTCATCTGCAACCGGTTTTGCTTTTCAAGGGTCTCCAAAGCTCCTCTGCGCCTTGACGCTCACAT
Organism: Chthoniobacterales bacterium; assembly: GCA_035938215.1. GTDB lineage: Bacteria > Verrucomicrobiota > Verrucomicrobiia > Chthoniobacterales > JAFAMB01 > DASZHC01. Next base: position 16,188 of record DASZHC010000030.1, on the reverse strand, counting down.
GGGCGAGGGGTACGATTGTTTGCTTTGAGAACTGAAAATCTCGTCCCTGGATGGCGCGGCGCCAGCGTTCGAATGTTTGCGACGCTTTTTGCTGTCGTGTCTTGTTTGTCAGGTCTGGACCTCAGTGCCAGAGCTGATCCAATTTCTGAGCTCAGGTCTGTCTCGGTTTTTAAAGACGCAGACCTTACTAAACTGGCCAACGGCGAAGTACTCGCTTCAAAAGGAACTGCGATGAGTTACTCCCGCGGTTTATCGATCGAAAGTGCTTACATCGTGAAGGCTCCACCTAAAACAACCGCTGCGTTGCAACAGCGATGGAATCCGACGCGACACCCCGAACTAAAAGTCTACGCGCAGGCTGACTTTTCCGGCAGGGGAAGCCCGAGCGATTTTCAAAGTCTTGCGTCGGTCCGATCTAATCCCTCGATTAAAAATTTCGTCGATGCGACGTTGAAGCTGCCTGGCGACGCCGCGAAACTTCAGCTCAATAACGCCGAGGTAAAAATGTTTGTGCCCGGTGGCGGCGGCGATGGCGCGATGCCTTCCTCGGCCGTAGCGTTTTGGAGCAAGGTGCTCGCCGGACGTGCTCAAAGCTTTTCGTCGGGCGGGTTGGCTGCAGAAGCGTCTTATGAAACGACAGGCTCGCCTGTGCGAGTCGAAAACGAGGTTGCCAGCTTGATCAGAGAAAGCGGAAGTGCTCGATCGTATTTCAGTTCGCTGATTTCTTCCACTCCACTTGGGGGCGGACGCGGGTCTTTGCCTCCCTCTCAATCCTGGCAATTATTTGACGCTGACGGTACCGCAGCACTGAGTCTGTCGGCCAGCTATGGGAAACCCGCCGGAGACGGTTGGCAAGCCGCGGATCTTCAATATTATTCGAGTGGCGGGGTTTACGCCGTTGTTACTCTTTATCAATTCTGGCCTGTCAAGGTTGGCAATCAGGACGCTACGCTCGTCTGGCGAGTCGATATGACTTCTGCGTCAGAACTTGGTGATTTGCGCGGGGTTGAAAGGCTCGGATCCGGCTCGGCAATGATGCGGGCGATTCAGAAGTTCGTCAGGGCGTTCCTGAGAGATGCTTCGGGCTAGAATCCTTGAAGGCAAAACCGGCTGCAGATGAGTCTAGTTTTTTCCGTATCAGGGCACTTATCATTAGGTGGTTTAGCCTTTTCAAGGATTCTATAGAGCGTTAGGGTTGCGAATGATGGTCAGATTCCCATGAATGCTGGTTTCGGTGCAATTGCAGCAGCACGATTTTTCTGCGTTCTCTTTGCTTTCTGTGTTGCCGGGGATTTGACTTTGAAAGGGCAGGCAGTTCTTAGAGAGTCGCCTTCCGTATCGCCATTCTCATACGAGGCCGGCGGCGAAGCCTCTTATGTTGGAACCGGCGAAGCGAAGAGGGGGTCGAGAAGTGTGGGGGATATTACGGAAATCAGCAGTTCCGCCGGAGTTGTTGTGTCGACGCAGGTTAGCAGGTCGGCGTTGCTCCGCCTTGGAGTACAATGGCAGTGGTACTCCTTCGATCCTGATCCAACCGCCCCGATTCCAGATTCGGTTCAAGGGCTGAATCTCGTCGTCGGCGCAGATTTCCAGGTCTCTCCAGCAGTCATTCTGCGCGTCGACGCTCTTCCAGGTCTGTATGGAAGTTTTCGGAACATTTCTTCTAAGGACTTCAATGTTCCGTTCCAGATCGGGGGCTCCTATTTTGTGAGTACAGATCTTGTCTTCATAGGAGGCGTATCAGTAGATATTAACAGCGATTTTCCTGTGTATCCCGCAATTGGACTGCACTGGAAGATTGGCAGCAAATGGGTGATCGAGGGCATACCGCCGCGTCCGCAGCTTAGATATCTGCTCTCAGACAACGTGACCCTGCGGATGATTTCAAAGTGTTGTCTGAGGATGTTGTACCGTTCGGACGCATTGGAATAACAGCAAAGTTTTGACGTGCCAATGCAATTTGCGGTATCGATCTGCAGAAGATTAGCAAATGGTAGGGATCTCTGCGAAATTCCATGTCTGAGTCGCTCATCGTCCTCAAGAATCTCTCGAAGAAATTCGGGAAGAAGGTTGCCGCCGATAGAATCTCAATGGCGATCCGAGCTGGCGAGATCTTCGGATTTCTCGGTGCAAATGGCGCCGGAAAGACGACTACAATCCGGATGCTTTGCGGCCTGACGAAGCCCACGTTCGGCAAGGGCACGATCGGCGGCCGTGATGTTTGGAGAGAGCGATTCGCCATTCGATCGCAGTTCGGTTACGTACCTCAGAGGTTCAGCCTTTACCCGGATTTGACGGTCAATGAAAATCTCCGTTTCTTTTGCGGAGCGTATAAGGTTCCACGGTCGAAGGTAAAAGATCGAATCGCAAAGGTGCTTTGCGATATGGATCTGGAGTTGCGAGGAACCGAACGAGCCGGAAGTTTGTCCGGCGGCTACAAACAATTGCTCGCCATAGCTTGTGCTTTAACGCATGAACCGGCGCTATTGTTTTTGGATGAACCAACGGCGGGGCTGGATCCGACGCACCGGCAGCAAATTTGGGATCTGCTCTATGAGCTTAGCCAGAATCGAACTACGATTTTCGTCACAACCCATTACATGGACGAAGCCGAGCGCTGTACGGATGTCGGCTTTGTCGACCAGGGCCGGTTGATCGCGAAAGGATCACCGCGCGCTCTCAAAGAAAGCCTCACCGGCCATCTCCTGGAAGTGCAGATCGAACCGGCTATGCCGGCGCTCTTTCAGCTAAGAAAATTGCCTGGGATCTACGGAGTCGATCTTCGCAGTGGAAATCTTCGTCTCCACGCCAAAGATCCATACGCGCTGTTGCGGGAGTGGCAGAGTCATTGGCCATTCCCGGATCTCAGATTTTTTGGCTTCAACTGGGTTGAACCGGACATGGAGGATGTTTTCCGTGCCTATTCTCAGGGGTATCATCAAACGGATTCTCTCACAGAAGAAACAGTGGGAGCGGGGCCCGGTCGATGATTTCCTGGAGCGCCATCCTCACCATCGCCTATAAGGAATTCATTCATGTTTGGAGGGACAGACGTGTAATGATCCTTTTGGTAGTTCTCCCTCCATTCTTTACCTTTCTCTTCGGGCACGCCTTCGAAGGAACGTCACTTCGTGATGTTCCGGCGATGTACTTCGATGCTGACAACAGCAAGGAGAGCCGGGAGTTTCTGGATCGAGTTAAAGCGAAAGATACCTTCTTATGGAAGGCATGGCGCGGAGATCCGAACGGTCAAATCGATCTGTTCCGTGTCGGGGTCCAGGCGGCGATTGTCATCCCGGAAGGTTGGGGCGACGGACTGCGCAACGGTGAACCGCTCCCTATCCGGTTGGTCTTGGACGGAACGGATACAAACACCGCTCCTTCGGTACAGGGCGTTCTCCAGGAGGTTCTTGGCGATTATCAAAGTTCGCGGAGAGACAATCTCATCGAAAATCTGCCGGACGAAATCATCGACCTTGGAAAGAATCTTCCGCGGGAAATTCGTCACGAATTCAGTTCGATGATGACCCCCTGGGAAATCAAGGCTGAAACACTCTACAACCCGAAATTGTTATTTATTGACTACGTTGTGCCGGGGATCGTCGGACTGATTCTGCAACTTTTGACGGTGACCCTGATCGCCAGTGCCATCACGCGGGAACGCGAAGTCGGCACGTTATCACAACTCCTGGTAACTCCCTTGCGCCATTCAGAAGTTGTGATCGGTAAAGTGCTGCCTTATCTGGTCATTTCGATGTTTCTCATAGCCAGCACAATCGCGGTCGGCAATCTGCATTTTGGAGTGAAGTTTCATGAACCCGTGCTCCTTACGATTACCTGCTTTCTATTTCTCCTTTTTTCGCTCGGCCTCGGATTGTTGATTTCGGCCTTTTCACGTACTCAAACCCAAGCGATCCAGATTTCGGTATTCTTTCTTTTGCCTGTATTCCTCTTGTCCGGTGCTTTTGCGCCTCTGGAACAACTCCCGCGCGCCGTCCGAATCTGTTCAGAGCTGTTTCCGCTAACGCACTTTTGCCGTGCATTCCGCAGCGTGAACCTCTATAACGCCGATGTGGGTTATATTGCTGGCGATCTGCTTTTTCTTGCAATCGGATCAGTGCTAACCTGTGCCGGGGCCGCCTATCTTTTGCGCAGTATCGAGGACTAAGCAAGGCTGCTTCACCGATCGGCGCTGCTCCCCACGCGACCTTGAGGTCCTTGCCTCTCGCCGGTCTGAGGGGCGGCCCCGCTAGAATATTCGCAGAAACTCATGCCCGCAATTCCTGGTTGTTCGTTCCGTCAAGAATAAGAAATTTTTCGTGGTGATAGGTAGGATCCGATCGAAAAGTTAATCGTCCCTCGTATTTGCGTTCGATTTCGACCAGCAGTTCTTCATCTTCAGTCTTGAGCCGATTCAAGACCTCCGGGTTTACAATGACTCGGACATCATGCACATCAGGATGCTGGCGCATCAAACTGTGAAGGGCGCGCTGAATCTCCACGCTCATCGTCATCGGGCTTTTCACGACAGCTCGTCCGCTGCAGTAGGGACAGGTAACGAACATCGATCCGGTCAGGCTTTCCTGTGCCCGTTGGCGCGTCATTTCCATGAGTCCAAGTGGCGAAATAGCCAGGACGTGTGTCTTCGCCTTGTCTCTTTTCAAACGTTCCTTCATCCGGTTATAAACCATTTGCTGGTCCTTCCGGTTCTTCATATCGATGAAATCGCTGATGATAAGCCCTCCGATGTTACGAAGGCGGAGCTGCCGAGAAATTTCATCCGCCGCTTCAAGGTTTGTCTGGAGAATTGTCTTCTCGACGTCTCTGGCCCCCTTGTTGCGTCCGGTGTTAACGTCGATCGCAATGAGCGCCTCCGTCTCGTCAATAACGATGTAACCGCCGCATCGCAGCCATACCTGGCGATGAAACGCGTCGTCGATTTGCTTCTGGACGTTGAATTTGTCAAATATCGGGACCGACTCGTTGTAAAAAAAGATCCGTTTCTTCGAGCGCTTTGAAATTTGGCCTACGAGATTCTGCATTCGCTCGACCGCTGCCTCGTCGTCACAATACACGACATTGATGTCTTCTGTAAGAAAGTCGCGCACGGTTCTGTCGACGAGATCCGGTTCTTGAAACAGAACGCTCGCCCCGGGATTGCTCTTGAATGCTTCTTCAATCTGGCGCCACTGCTCAATCAACAAACCGAGGTCCCGCACAAAATAACGTGCTCGCTGTGCTTCACCGATGGTTCGGATAATGACACCCATCCCTTCCGGGATATCAAGCCGTTGCAATATCGTGCGAAGCCGTTCGCGCTCTTTGGGATCTTCGATCTTGCGCGATATGCCGCTCTGATCATTGTGCGGCATCAGAACAAGATAACGTCCCGCGAGGCTGATGTTGGTCGTAATCCGCGGCCCTTTGTTGCTGATGGGCCCTTTGGTTACTTGCACCATCACTTCAGAACCAACGGGGTAAATCTCCGGCACATCCTTCGCATTGATCTTCTTTTTCGATTTGCGTTCGCTCGCGCGATTGACCTCCTCCACGCCGCTGTCCAAACCGGGCAGCGCATCCCAGAAATGAAGGAACGCATTTTTTTCAAAGCCGATGTCAACGAACATGGCTTTCAATCCATGTTCGATATTCTTTACTTTGCCCTTGAAGATGCTGCCGACGATGTTCCGGTCGGTGTCTCTTTCGATATTGTATTCTTCCAGTATGCCGTCCTCGAGCAGGGCGACGCGCCGCTCGAGCTTTTCACAACTGATTACGAGATGGTTGCCGGTCTTTCGATTTGATAGGCCGAGAAATTGTTTAACTTTGTCGAGCATGATGAATTTAGAGAAAACTAGCCAACGTTTTAGAAAAACAGAAAGTGATGCTTTTTCTGCGGTTGCTGCGCTGGCTGCTGCCCCTGGGATTCATCCTTTGGCTTTCTCCTGAAAAAATCGAAAAAGCTGTGCCGTTTCTCTGGGGTAGGCTCAGCCCGCGAAGCAACGCGGTGATTGTCTGTGTCTGGACGGATGTCTGGTTCAGCCACGGAAGCGCGATCCCTTCTGGAATGCTTCTTCTCTTCGTCTGCCGAAGGGCGGTCTTTCGTATCCGACGTTTCGTCATCTGTCGACGCAAGTTGTGCAGGTATGGTGCTGTTCTTGAAGTCTACGCGATTCACTTCCTTAAAGTTGCCGACTGCGGCGTCCATGGGCTTGATCTGCGGATCGTAGCCGCGCTCGAGAGCGAGACATTCCTCTATTATTTTCGCTGCGATCGGCGCCGCAACTTCACCGCCGGCTTTACCGCCTTGAACAAGAACCGCCAAGGCGAGTTTAGGATGCTCATACGGCGCAAATGCAATGAACCAGGCATTATCGTCCTTTTCTCCCTCGGTCCACGCCTGTGCTGTACCCGTCTTGCCCGCTACAGTCACTCCGGGAACTTTGGCGCGAGTTCCAGTGCCCGAATCGTTGACGACGCGCCACATACCCTTGCGGACAATCTCAATCTGGTCGGACGAAAGTTTGTTCGCCTTTGTGAGATCGCCTCTGATTTTCTGAGGTCGTCTTGCCGCGGTGCCGTCGCTTTCCTGAATCTGGTAAACTAAACTTGGTTGGTAGGATATGCCGCCATTTGCCACTGTCGCGGCGATCATCGCCATTTGAAGCGGAGTTGCAAGGACGTATCCCTGGCCGATGGAGGTATTCGCTGTCTGACCCTGACTCCACCTCTGGTTGTGGCTTGATTTCAGCCACTCCGGAGAAGGAAGAATGCCGGGCGCTTCATTTGTCAGCTCGATGCCAGAAACTTCGCCGAGACCGAGCGTCTTTCCGACAGCATCGATCGCTTCAATTCCGGCAGCGTTCCCGTATTGATAAAAGAATGCGTCGCACGAGTTCTTGATCGCCTCGGTAAGAGTTTGTGGACCATGAGACCCGCCATGCTCTGCCTGTATCCAGCAGCGCATGTAAGTATTTCCATAGGTTACCCCGCCGTTGCAGGTAAATACAGACTTGGCCAGCCCTCTGGTTATCCCGGCCAGCGCTGTCGCGATCTTGTAACTTGAGCCAGGCGCGAATGCGCTGATCGCGCGGTTCGTCAACGGGTCGGCATCCGCGTCCTTTAGTTCAGCCCAATCCCGCGCTGAAATTGCCGGAATGAATTTGTTCGGGTCGTACGAAGGGACCGATGCCATTGCAAGAATCTGCCCCGTATTCGGGTTGACTACGACCGCAGCCGCACGCCCTACGGATCTCAACGCTCTTTCAGTTATGTATTCCATGCGAGCGTCAATTGTCAGATAGACGTTCGCACCCGGCTTTGGCTGGATAACCTCCTTCTCACCCTCGAGTCTATTCTTTGCGTTCTTCTTCAGTATCCGCTTCCCGGGCTTTCCACGGAGCGCGTCATCCAGATACAATTCGATATTGGTTTTGCCCTGAATGTCAGGTTCGTAAAAATTGAAATCCTTGATGTCCGGCAGCTGGTTAATATCCTTTGCGCTGCCCACGTAACCCAGTAAATGGGCGGCAAGACCGTTGTACACATATTTGCGCACCGGTCTTACATTGACCTGGACGCCCGGCAAACCGAGATCTTTTTCAGCAAACTTCGAGAATGTGGCAAAGTCGAGGTCTTCCCGGTAAGCAAAAGGCACCAAAGTATTGTTCCGGTAGTGCGTCCGCAATCGCTGAGAATTGTACGGTTCGGCGACTTTAAGCTCCTCCAAGCGAGGGATGATCGTCTTATCGACGATTTGCACGATATCAGCTTCTTTCCGGTCATGAAGCATCCCATTGGAGTCCTTTGCCCGAAACTCCACCATGGGCGGCTGACCGTACTGTTTCTTGTATCCGCTCACGAGGTCGGGGAGGTAAAAGTCCACTTCGTAACTTGGGCGATTTGTCGCCAGAGGAATTCCATTTCGGTCTCGGATTTCCCCCCGAACCGAAGGAATGCGGACGGTAACCTCCGAGCTTCCCTGAATGCGTCCGCGATAATAGTCGACCATCTTTACCTGAACAAACCAGAGACGTACAGCGATGGCGGCAAGAGCAACAAGAATAAGCGCGGCCAGAAACAATATCCTAAAATCGAGTACGGACGATTTTTTGGGTCGAGGCATAGATCTCTAACTCACCTCGCCAGAGGTAAACCTGGACGGTACCCCAGCGCGTGTGACAACGGCGTTAAAATAAAGAAGACGCACGGCGCAATCAAAAGAGAAATCAACCCGGGGCCCACGATCCGCCATACGATAACATCGCTAAAAAAAATTTCCCTGCGTTCAAAGCTCAACATAGCGTATTGGGCCAACAAAATAAACGGGGTTAAAAGCGCACCGGTCTCCGCAAGCAAACAGTGGGTTTCCCAGCGATGGCGGAGAAACAATGGTCTGAGACCATGCATGAGCAATCCAGGTACGAGATAAATCAGAATCGAAATTCCTGAGGGGAAATCGGCATGCGATCTCGACTGCGGGATGGTGAAAAGGTCGTTGAGTATTCCGGTAAAGCATGTAAGAGCGAGCGTCAGCGGAAAAGGCAGAGAGACGCATCCATAAAAATAAACGGCAGGAACAAAAAGTATTACTGCTCCGTGCAGTAATAGAACCGGAGGCAGAAATAGTTCAAAAACGAACGAGCCGAAAATCAAGACGAGGAGCGCTAAGAAAAACAAGATCATTTTTGTCCCGCGACCACAAACACATCTTGAACGGACGCGAGATCAACAGCTGGGGTTACCGACGCGACTCCCTCAAGTTCTTTCACAAAGAAGTCTTTGATTGAACCCACAACCAGTCCCGAAGGAAAAACGCCGCCCGAGCCCGCCGTCAGAACTTTCATCCCCGGCTTGAGATTCGCTGTCTTACTCAGAAAACGAATCTTTAAATCGGGCACATAGTTTGAAGAGGCCCGTGTCCCACTTACGATTCCCTGCTCCTGCGTCCCCTCAATCGAAACGGACACTCGCAAGCTTTCGTCAGAAACCAGTAGAACAACTGCTACATCTTTCGCCACGGTTGTGATCTTTCCGAACACTCCATCCTCGGTCACCACCGCCATATCTGTTGCGATGCCGTTCTTGGTTCCACGATCGATGGTGCAGAAGTTCCACCAGGTTGCGCTTTCGCGCGAAAGGATGTGCGCGGGTAAAAGTTTGAAGGCCGACTGTTCGCGGAAGCCAAGCGCGCGATTGAGTCGATTCACTTCGCTTTCCAAGTTTTTCAAAAGAGAGTTGCTAGCGCGCAGCTGTTCATTGTCGAGTTTCAATTTCTGGTTTTCCCGCTCCAATTCGTCAAGGCGCTTCAGGCCGCCCCCAACACCGCCGAGTTCTTGTTGCACCGATGCTCCTGTCCTCAGAACAGGGGAGATCAATTGGAAGAGCGCACCCTGCAGCTGGTGCTTCGCTTGTTGAGGTAACAGCAAGATTAGCACGACAAAAATTCCGAAGGCCCCCAAGGCTGCTATGGTGATGCCCTTCATGAGAGCCGCGATGCGAGCAGGCCTACTCAACGAGTCGGCCTGTCCGTGGAGGCAACTTGTCGCAGGAATTTGAGTTCACTCAGCGCTCTTCCCGTGCCCTCGGCGACCGCGCTGAGAGGATCTTCGGCGATGTGGACAGGCAGGCCGGTTTCCTCCTGCAGAAGCCTGTCCAGGCCTCGCAGCAACGCTCCGCCCCCAGCCAGCACCAATCCACGATCCACGAGATCGGCTGACAGTTCAGGAGGACAACGCTCCAGGGTCACACGAACGGATTCAACAATTGTCGCGATCGGCTCCAGCAGAGCCTCCCTTACCTCCTGGGAAGTGATTGCCAGCGTCTTTGGGAGACCCGCCACCAAATCGCGACCCTTTACCTCCATACTCGTCTCTTTATCCATCGGGTAGGCGCTGCCGATTTTTATTTTGATTTCCTCTGCCGTGCGCTCTCCAATCATGAGGTTGTAAGCTCGCTTCATGTATCCGGCGATGGCATCGTCAAGTTCGTCGCCGGCCACCCGGACACTACGGCTGAACACAATGCCGGAAAGCGAAATTAAGGCCACCTCCGTCGTTCCGCCGCCGATATCGACGATCATGTTGCCGGCTGCGTCCTGCACGGGCAACCCCACGCCGATCGCAGCGGCCATCGGTTCCTCGATCAGATAAACCTCGCGCGCTCCGGCGTGCGCAGCGGACTCTTTGACCGCCCGTTTTTCTACCTCAGTGATTCCAGAAGGCACCGCTATGACAACTCGCGGCCGCACCCATTTGCGATTGTGTACCTTGCTAATGAAATGCCGGAGCATCGACTCAGTCATTTCAAAGTCGGCGATAACCCCGTCCTTCAAGGGTCGCACCGCCACAATATTGCCGGGCGTCCGCCCCAGCATTCGTTTCGCTTCGTCGCCAACGGCTAACACCTGGCTTGTGCCGGATCGCACCGCAACCACCGATGGCTCACGAAGCACGATCCCCTGATCCTTGACGTATACGAGAGTGTTCGCCGTGCCTAAATCAATTCCAATGTCGTTTGAAAAGAGTCCGAGGAGGCCGTTAAACATTAAAAATCTGCCTGTTTTCTTGCTTAAATTTACTTCAGTCCCTGTTTGCCCGCGTGATCTCCCGTTCGACGCCAATATGCTTGGCGGTTCCCCTACCGACAGCCAGCCTTATCTAGGTATGGGGACCATAGTCGTCAAGGAAACAATCTGTGCAACGGCGAGGGTACAAAGACATTTCCAGCACAGAGACACGATATCGCGGAGGAAGAAGATTTCACCACGGAGAGACAGAGGGCACCAAGATCTGCAGGGGAGGGGAAGGTTTGTTGGAGCGGTTGTCCGCGTTTTTGCGGGTTTCGAAATTCGGCGTCTGTTCGCGGCAGTTGCTTGAGGATGGATGTATTTGCAACGCGAAGAGCCTCGCGACGCCCGAACCCGCCTGGGAGCGTATCCTCAGGTACCCCCAAAGAAACCTTCGTGCTCTCCGTGCCTCTGTGGTGAATTCCTTCAGCATGAAGTAGGAATTTTCTGCGCAATCCTAACGCCATGCGGAATAGCTCCCGCGACAAAGCCCAGGCACTCAACCGCACCTTGCGGTTTCCCCGGGAGAGACACCACAAGAGAGCTGTCCACCACGGCCCCGAGGCACCGCGACAAGATCGCATTTGCAGTAAGTCTCATCGACTCCGCTCGCATGACCTCACCGAATCCAGGCAGCTCTACCCTCATGATCGCGCGTATAGCTTCCGGCGTTACATCCCGCTCAGCCGCACCCGTGCCACCCGTCGTCAGGATAAGCCCGCACCCTTGTCTCGAAAATGAACGAATTGATTCCTGAATACGGGTGATCTCGTCGGGTACAACAGCTTCCGCAAGAACCTGCCAGCCGTACTTCGTTGCCGCCTCCTTGACAGCTGGTCCGCCCAGATCGTCATATTCTCCCTGGGATGCGCGATCGGAAATGGTGATTATACCGACGACGATGGGATTCATAAAGGTCCTTTCGTTTTTGAGATCAAATGTAAGCCCGTTATCGACATCTCTTTATCGATTGCTTTGCACATGTCGTAAATCGTGAGGGCCGCAATGCTCGCTCCCGTAAGAGCTTCCATTTCAACGCCCGTCTGTGCCGATGTCGTGACCTGGCAACTGACTCGGATGCAGTTGTTACCGGTTTGGAAGTTGACTTCAACATGCTGCACGGGAAGCGAGTGACAAAGAGGGATCAATTCATCCGTGCGCTTGACCGCCTGGATCGCCGCGATCCGTGCCGTGGCCAGGACGTTTCCTTTTGCAATCTGGTTTGCTCCAATCCTGGAAATGGTTTCCGGCTGAAGCATTATTGTTGCTTCGGCCAAGGCGACGCGCTTTGAGACCGGCTTAGCGGAGACGTCGACCATTTTTGCGGATCCATCCTCCGCAAGGTGGGATAACAGATCACCCATCCGCTATCCTCCGATCGCTACCATTCGTCGTCCGGGCACGTAATTGTTGCGGAAATCGTGTTGCTGGGGCTTTCGCTCCACGACGTCGCGGAAAAAGAGCTTTAGCTCTTCATCGCTGGCTCCCTGGCGCAAAGGGGTTTTGATGTCGAACTCGAGGTGGCTGCCAAGGCATGGACGCAATTTACCGTCACATGTGAGCCGAAGTTTATTGCAGCTTTCACAGAAATGCAGATTGGTCATTGCTCCGATGAACCCAACCCGCTGCCTCGATTCCTTGAAACAGAAATATGATGCTGGGCCATTGGTTCTGAATTCGGGCTCCGGAATTAGCGGCCCGAACTCCCCTTCCAGGCGTCTCTTTGCTTCCGCAATGGGCAAAAAATTCTCGTCGGTGAGAACGTCCGTCAAGGTTACCGGCATTAATTCGATAAAGCGCAACAATAAGTTTTCAGCAGCAGCAAAACGCACCAGATCCGCAAGATCTTCCTCGTTCCGGCCGCGCATCAAAACCGTGTTAAGCTTGATCAGACCAAATCCAGCTGCTTTCGCCGCCGCGATCCCATCGAGCGTTTGTGGCAAAAGGTCACGCCCGGTGATTGCCCGGTAGAGCTCCCGGTTCAGGGTGTCGAGCGAGATATTCGCGGTACGAACGCCAGATCGCACAAGGGATTTTGCGACCGTCTCGCCGGTCCCGACCGCCTTGCTGAGAAGGGAACCGTTGGTTGATACACCAATGTCGGTAATTTTCGGGAGTTCGCCGAGCTGCTGAAACAAAGTCAAAACGTCTCGTCGAACGAGAGGTTCGCCGCCAGTAACCCGAATCTTTCTGACGCCCAATTCCGACGCAACCCGGACGAGTCGAGTGATTTCGTCATAGTTGAGTACCTCGGTCCGCGGCAACCATTCCTGGAGTTCCTGCGGCATGCAGTAGAGACAACGTTCATTGCAGCGATCCGTGATGGAGACTCTCAGGTAACTGATCTGATGTCCGAACCGGTCCTCCATCAGATAAGACTATCCACTGTGGCTATTTCTGCAACCAGGGAACCGGTTGAGTCGAGCAAGATAGCGACTAGAAGATTGAACCCGATGCTTTCGCGCTTAGATTGCGACCGGAGTTCACTGAGCGCTCGGTGTTATTACTTCCTATGCCTTACCGTTCATTTTTCCATTTCATCGAAGAACTGGAGCGGGCGAATGAGCTCGTTCGTATCACTGAGCCCGTCGCCACTGAATTGGAGATCACTGAACTGGCCGACCGCCAGATGAAATCTCCCGGTGGCGGGAAAGCCCTTCTGTTCGAGAAGCCGACGATCGACGGCCGGGTGTCACGGTTCCCGTTAGCCATTAACACGATGGGTTCCGAGCGGCGAATGGCTCGTGCGATCGGGGTCGAGTCGGTCGATGAAATAACCCATCAAATGCAGCTCATCCTCAAGGCGAAACCGCCGACTTCAGTCCGTGAAGGGTGGTCGCTGTTGAAGCAGGGGATCGATCTTCTTCACGCGCGGCCAAAACGCGTTTCTGACGGTCCCTGCAAAGAAATCGTGTACCGATTCGAGAATGCCGGGGGCCTTTCACTACGTGACCTGCCGATTCTCTTTTGCTGGCCTGGAGACGGGGGACGATTTATCACCCTGCCAAACGTGCATACAAAGGATCCCGACACTGGTGAGCGCAATATCGGAATGTACAGAATGCAGGTCTTTGATGATCGGACGACCGGAATGCACTGGCAGGTCCACAAGGTCGGCGCGCGCCATGGCAGGCGGTACTATGAGAAAAACGAGAGAATGCCGGTTGCCGTCTGTTTAGGGGGCGATCCCGCTTACACTTTTGCCGCAACCGCTCCACTGCCTGACGGTCTCGATGAGATCCTTTTTGCTGGCTTCGTTCGAAAAAAATCGGTGGAACTTGTGAAGTGCGAAACGTGCGATCTCGAGGTTCCTGCGGACGTCGATTTTGTCTTGGAGGGGTATGTTCAACCTGGCGAATTGCGGGATGAAGGCCCCTTCGGCGACCACACAGGTTTTTACACGCCTGTGGACCAATATCCAGTTTTTCACCTGACCGCGATCACTCGCCGGAAGGAAGCGATCTATCCGACAACGATCGTTGGGGTGCCTCCCATGGAAGATTTTTACCTGGGCAGCGCGAGCGTCCGGATCTTTCTTCCGATTTTTAAGATGAATTTTCCGGAGATCGTGGATATGGCGCTGCCTGCAGAAGGCGTATTTCATAATCTCGTTTTTGTCAGCATCCGCAAGCAGTACCCCTATCAGGCTTACAAGATCATGCACGGCTTGTGGGGCATGGGTCAGATGATGTTTTCGAAGTACATCGTGGTCGTGGATTCGGACTGCGACGTTCAGAACACGAGCGAGGTTCTCTTTCGCCTTTGCGCCAACACCGACCCCCACCGGGACACCACGTTTATCAAAAACCCCAGTGACAGCCTCGATCATGCGCCCGACACACCCAATGTCGGATCACACATGGGTTTCGACGCAACGAGAAAGCTTCCTGCTGAGGGATACCATCGCGAGTGGCCGGCTCTGGTTAAAATGGACGAAGGCGTTCAAGCAAAGATGGCAGGGGCGGCGAAGAGGTTGGGACTTGATTAGCATATTTTACCCAGGGATGCGCACCTCCTTATCTCCGATCCATCACGACGACCGTCTCGATTTCCGCGGTTTGGGGGAACATGTCGAATGGCTGAACCGATTTCACCTCAAGGTGTTCACAAAGGCGTGATAGATCTCGCGCAAGAGTGGCCGGATTGCAGGAAATGTAAATCAGTCGCTCCGGCTTATTGGCTGCCAATGCTTCAACGACAAGTTTCTCAATGCCCGCCGCCGGCGGGTCGAGGAGAACAGCTTGAGGATTGTGCTCTCCAAGGATAGCCACGATGGCCTCTGCCACATCGGCACAGATGTATAGCTCGTTCGATTCGGCGAACGCCTTGGCCCGGAAAATTGCGTGCTCATTCCAATCGAGTCCTACGATCTTTTGAAATCGGCCCGCAAGAGCGTGGCCAAAAAAACCGGAGCCGCAGTATGCGTCCAGCAGCACTTTTCCCTCTAACCGCACCGAGATGTATTCGAGCAGTTCGGATGCTACGAAGCTATTGGTCTGCGTGAAAGTGAGCGGCACGCCCTCTCCGCGCAACGTTCGGTGCGAACCGTCTCGAAGACCCTCCTTGCGCAGTTGCTTCAATTTTTCATTTACTTCAGGAACGGCGATCGCACAGCGCTTCACGTCCACTACGTTTCTACTGTTCTTTGCAAAAAAACCGATACGACCGTGCTCGGCATGCACGGTGATTCGATTTCGAAAAGCGTACGGATTCCGGCATGGGACCACGGGTGAGACCGAAACGTCCGAAAGGTGTCCGACTCGCTTCAGGAGTTCGCTCACTTGGCGTCGCTTTAGTTCCAGCTGATGCTTGTATGTGATGTGCTGATAGTCGCATCCCCCACAACTGCCAAAGTACGGACACGGTGGCTCAACCCGTTCCGCTGAGCTTCGGAGCACCTTCCGGAGTTCAGCGCAGTCGAATTTCTTTTTTTGCTCGACGATCTGGACTTCGACTTCCTCGCCGTCAATCGTCAAGGGCACGAAAACGATTTTTCCTCCTGACCGCGCCACGCCTGAGCCGCCGAACGCGACGTCTTCGATGTGAAGTTCGGCACGACGATGGAGACAGGAATGCGCTCCGATCTGGCTCTCTGGAATATTAGGTTCCCCCTGAATGTTGTTGGCCGAGGCCCGATAACTGTTTACGATTAGAAAGTTAATCTCAAGAACCGTATGAGTGAAGCGACATTTGGAGCAAGAAATACAGATCACCCTGCGATCACCGCCTGGGTGGAAAGAATGGCAAACCTGTGTGAGCCTGATGGAATTTTCTGGTGCTCCGGTTCAGAGGCGGAAAAGAAATTTCTTACAGATGAGGCTGTTCGAATTGGGATCTTGACACCGCTGAATCAGGAGATGTGGCCGGGATGCTACTACCATCGGTCAAATCCGAATGATGTGGCCAGGGTCGAACAGCTTACCTTTATTTGCACGCCGACCGAAGAGGAAGCGGGGCCGACAAACAATTGGGCGGATCCGTCCGAGATGTACGCCAAGCTGCATTCTCTTGCCGCCGGGGGAATGAAAGGGCGAACAATGTACGTCGTCCCCTATCTGATGGGGCCACCGGGTTCGCCGCTCACAAAAGTTGGCGTGGAGCTGACTGACTCCATCTACGTG
>DASZHC010000029.1:0-21160 GCA_035938215.1 Chthoniobacterales bacterium | reverse complement strand
CAACCAAGTGGTTAGGATACGTTCAATTTCCGGGCGCTGTTGCACAGCTTTCATGAATTTCTGTGTTTCTTGCGCGAGGAACTCCACCGGCATCCCAGCAACATCTTCCAGGACGGCAACCACCCCGCCTGATGTTCCTATTCCCGGGATCGCCGGCGGTGGGAAAGAGAACGCAATCCCGTCCGGAATCTTCGCGAGCGCTTGATTTGCGCGCATCATAATTGCGTTTACTTGTTCCTGAGGGGAAGTGCGCTCGTCCCACGACTTCAGGCTCACAAAGAAAAAGCCGTTATAGGTAGTGTTGACTTGGCTCAGCAGGCTGAACCCGGCAATGGTCGTAACGTATTCCACTCCAGGCGTGTTTCGGAGGATCTCCTCGACCTTTGCGCAAGCGGCGCTGGTTCTTTGCAGCGACGCGGCTTCAGGCAACTGCAAATTGGCATAGAAATAGCCCTGATCCTCCGACGGGACAAAGGATGAGGGGAGTTTTTTACCAAGCCAACCGGTGGCATACAGGACCGGAATTAGGAGCAACATCCAGAAGAGACCGCGTCGCATCAAAAGTCGGCATACGCCTACATAGCCGTTGGTCGCGGACCCGAAGACTTTGTTAAATCCATTGAAGAAGAATGCCAATGGCCCTCGACCCGATTTTTTCTTGGGCCGCAACAGAAGCGTTGCAAGCGCCGGGCTCAAGGTCAGAGCGTTGAATGCCGAGAAGATCACCGAAACTGCAATGGTCACCGCGAACTGTTGGTAGAGCCGGCCAGTGATGCCGGGAATAAACGCAGTCGGGAGAAAGACAGCCGCGAGAATAATTGCGATGGCGGCCACGGGTGAAGAAACCTCTTCCATCGCCTTAAGCGTTGCGTCTTTTGGCGGCAGGCCCAGTTCGATGTGATGTTCGACCGCTTCGACCACAACGATCGCATCATCGACCACCAGACCAATGGCCAAGACGAGGCCCAGGAGGGACAGAGTGTTGACCGAGAACCCAAGCAGGGGAAACAGTGCGAACGTGCTGACCAGTGCCACCGGCACGGCACACAACGGAATTAAAGTAGCTCGCCAACCTTGAAGGAAAATGAAGACGACAATAATGACCAAAATCAGCGCCTCCACCAACGTCTTTGTAGATTTCCGTCATCCCTGCTGTCACAGCCAGGGTTGTGTCCAGAGCAACGGTATAGTCGAGCCCGGAAGGGAACCGCTCTTTGAGCTGCGCCATCAATTGCCTGACACCCTTCGCGGCGTTCACCGCGTTGGAGCCGGGCAACTGGTAAAGTGCGAGAGCCGCGGCGGGTCTGCCGTTGAAACTGCAGGTCTGAGTGTAATTCTGAGCCCCTAATTCAACGCGTCCAACATCTTTGACTCGAACAAACGAGCCGTCCGAACTCGCCCGGATCACGACGTTAGCGAACTGCTCCTCCGTTACCAAACGACCCTGTGCCAGAACGGTTTTGGTAAACGCTTGTCCAGGCGGCATCGGTTCGCCTCCGACCTGACCGGCCGGATTCACGGTATTCTGAGCACGAATTGCCTGTTCGATCTCCAGGGTCGTGATGTTGAGCCCCGCCATCTTATGGGGATCTACCCAGACCCGGAGCGCATATTGGCCCGCCCCGAAGACGACGCTCGCGATACCAGGTACCCGGAGAAGCGGGTCGTTCAGATTTATAATGCCGTAATTCGCCAGGAACTTGGAATCGAACTGGCCCGTTGGCGAATATAGAGAAATGACCATCAGCGGCGCTGAAGTCGATTTCTGGACCGTAAGGCCGTCAACTCCAACGGGATATTCCCATTGGGCTTTCGTCCAAAATGCCGCAGGGGTGCGTCCCAGAGTCACGACGATTTACCGCTTGATAAAGCCAATGCTGGGCACCGATGGATAGGGAAGTCAAGCCTGTACTCTCCACGAAAAAACGGAAACAGCGCAATGACGAGTTATGGTAAAACATCCTCTGTGACGTCCGTGGCCTCCGCGCGATGACTCTCTTCGGTTGCAAAAATCCGCAGTTACGCAGGTCTTGATTCGCCCGACGGCTAGGAGGCCATCGCCTACGGTCGTTCGGAGTTCACAGTTCACACTTCGACGTTCGCCGTTCCCTCCGACGGTTGACAATCTCTCTCCCCTGAATAACCTTGCCGACTCTGGGCGTTCCAGGATTTTGCCGTATGAAGAGAACTTATCAGCCTTCAAAACGCACGCGAAAGCGCCAGTTTGGGTTCCGCGCGCGCATGAAAACAAAGGGTGGAAGAGCGATTTTAGCCCGGCGACGTCAACGCGGGCGAAGACGGCTTGTCCCCGAGGGAGTTGAAATCCCGTTCGTCCGACATACCGAGGCCTGAGAGAGATTATGGTCCGCCATGGGCGGATAGCGTTTCGGTTTTCGCGTTCGTCCCGTCTGCAGCGTGCCGCCGAGTTCAAACTGGTAAGAGCATTCGGAAAAACCTGGATTGGAACACATCTCATCATGGCGGTGCTCTACCGCGAGACCGAATTCCCGTCGAAAATAGGAATAGTAACAACGAAGCGACTAGGAAAGGCAGTTCTTCGGAATCGGATCCGCCGGAGGATTAGGGAAATATTCAGGTTAAATCAACATCAGCTCAGGGAGGGTCATTGGGTCGTTACTATAGCTCGGGCTTCGAGTGCTTATGCCTCTTACCAGGAGCTTGAACGAGACTGGTTGCGACTCGCCAAGCGCGCCTCTATTTTAGGGTCAAAGCCTCATGGTTCGAATCCTCCCGATCTTACTCAGAGTGTATAAGTCTACGGTATCGCCTTTCCTTGCGGCGTTGACGGGTGGCCCTGGGAGCGGATGTCGTTTTCGACCGACCTGTTCGGAGTATTTTGTGGAAGCAGTCGAGGTTCATGGATGGGTCGCCGGAGGTTGGATGGGTATAAAGCGGATTTGTCGATGCCACCCTTGGGGAGGCTCTGGGTACGACCCTGTACCGCCGGCAATAGAACAAAAATGCAGATAGGTATTTAACCGAATGGATCGCACAGGTTGGATCGCAGTTATAATCGCCGCGATAGGTCTTCTCGCGTCGATGTATTGGCAGCAGCACCAGATGGCCGAAGCGCGAGCAAAGTATTCGCAACAGCAGGCACTTTTAGCTGCACAGGCGACCCCCACCCCGTCATCCCAGACGTCGAGCCCGGCGCCTCCTGCGGCGGCCGCTTCACCCGCTCAAGATCTCTCCGCGAAAGTCTCCTCGGTTCCCGACCAGGTTGCGACCCTGAAAAGCGACGTGGCCGAGCTGTGGTTCTCAAACAATCGCGGAGGACTCTCAACGGTTTCGCTGCTTCAGCATAGCGCCGAACAGGGGAATTTCGTGCGACTGAACACCGACCGCACAACGGCAATTGGTGCGATCACGCAAAATCCAAGAGATTGGCATGATTCCGGATACGAGCTTTCTACGAATCCAGGTTCGGGAACAGCGACCCTTAAACGGACGACAGCGGAGGGCCTGGAGATTACAAAAGTTTACACGCTCGCGAAACAAGCCGGGCTCAAAGACGAATATCAGATTAAGCTTCTTATCGACTTCGCGAACAAAGGTAACGCAACGTTCGAGACGCCGGGATATTTCGTCAGCGCAGGTGCGGCAGAACCGATTCATCGCACTGACCGCATATTTGCAACGCAGTTTGACTGGTATCGTGACGGCAAATTCAATTCGATTTCAGTTAACTACTTCGATCCCGGCAAGTTGTTTGGCATATTCCAGACAAGCGGCCCCAGGGACGTATACGTCACGACCGCGGACAGGATTCTTTGGGCCGCGGTAAGCAACCAGTACTTTGCCACGATTCTGGCTCCCCAGGAAGTAACCGGAACCCAGGTTTGGGCCGTTCCGGTCGATCTACCAACCGAGGATGGCCAGGCGCCTTTCAGGGCGATCGAAGGCGCCATGCAGGTGCCCGGTTTCAGTCTGGCTCCGGGCGAAAGCAAGTCCGTCTCACTCGCCATTTATGCCGGCCCGAAGGAGTTTACACGTTTGGCGAAACTGCCCAATGAACAGGCTGAAATCATGAATTTCGGATGGGCAAAATGGGTCAGCGAGATGTTGCTGATCGCAATGAATACGCTGCATGCATGGGTCAAGAGCTATGCGCTTGCGATCATCATCATGACAATCATCATTCGCTCCCTTCTCTGGCCGCTCCAGAATGCCGCAACGAAATCGATGCGAAAGATGGCCAAGCTTTCGCCGATCATGAATGAACTCCGCGAAAAGTATAAGGATGACCCTCAGCGGATGAACCAGGAGACAATGAAGCTATACAAGGAATATGGGGTTAATCCGTTCGGCGGATGTCTTCCAATGCTCGTTCAGATCCCAATCTTCTTTGGCTTTTATGGCATGCTCGACAAGGCGATTGAGCTGCGCAATAGCTCCTTTCTGTGGGTACGCGATCTATCGCAGCCGGATACGGTGTTCCACGTCGCGGGCATCCCGATTAACATCCTGCCGCTGGTAATGGCCGCCACTCAACTTTGGCAGATGAGCATCACTCCAAAGACGGGCGATCCTGCTCAACAGCGGATGTTTCTGTTCATGCCGCTGATTTTCCTTTTCATCTGCTATAACTACGCGTCTGGTCTGGCGTTATACTGGACGGTTCAGAATCTCTTCTTTGTCGCACAGATGTACCTGACAAGAAATCAGGCCGATGCTCCATTGCTTAAGGTTGCAAAGAGCCCGGCCGTTGCGAAACGGAGAAGTTATCGGTAAGTACGTGAAGTGCCCCCTGAAGAATGGAAGCCAAGGAGATACTAGATACGATGCTCGGTTATCTCGGCTTTGTGGCGGAAATCCAGGAAGTCGAAACAGAGAACGGTCGTCAACTCCAGGTTTTTACAGCAGAGAGCGACGCATTGATTGGTCACGAGGGAGAAACGCTGGAGGATTTGCAGTTTCTCTTGAATCGAATTCTTCAGACAAACGACCGAAATGCGCCTCGGGTTCAAGTTGATATAGCGCATTGGCGAGCCATGCGCGATGACAGGCTCCGGCAACGCATTCGCCAGGTAGCAGATACTGTTCGTATTTCGGGCCGGCCAGTGAAACTGGAACCCATGAATTCCTACGATCGCCGGATCGTTCACAACACCTTGAAAGACAATCCGGATGTCATGAGTTTCAGTCCCAACGATGATGCCCGCATAAAGCGCATCACAATTCAGCGCAGACGCAAGGCCTGACGCCGCTGGGGTTCGAAGTTTGGAGTTTTAGGTTCGGGGATTCCGATTCTGTCTTCTGTCTTCTGTCTTCTTAATCGGGTCTCTGGATGGCCGCGATCGTCGCTAGGACTCGCTCGCTGATCTTTTGGTAGGTTTCCCGGTTGTTCTCGGCAAAATCTTCTTTGGCAAAGCGGATCGGTTTGCCGACTGCCACCGTCACTCGATGGGGTGTTATCTTTCCACCCTTTGGCCATGCCTCGAACGAACCAAAGATGCGCATCGGAACCACAGGTACAAGCGTTTTGGCTATTATCATTCCGATTCCGGGTCGCGCCGGTTGAATTTTTCCGTCCCTGGATCTGGTTCCCTCAGGAAAAATAACGGTTCGGTGGCCCTCCTTCAGCAGATTGATAATCGCCCGGACAGCGGTTAAATCGCCGCGTGAAAGGTCGACCGGCAGCGCATTAACACGTGAGATCAGAGGTCCCAGCAATTTTTTTTCAAAGAGAGTTTTGCGAGCCAGAAAGTAGAGTTCATTCCGGCAGGTAATCCCAATCAGTGGAGGATCAAGATAGCTCTGATGATTTGCAGCCATGATCGCCGGCCCCTCTTCAATAATGTTTTCCTGGCCGAAGGCGCGGTAACTGAAAACGGTCCTCGCAATAAGGCCGGCAGATGTGTAGCAGACCCAGTAAAGCGGCTTCATGAATCGAGACGAAGAGCAGCCGGAAGCCCTTCAATCTTCAATCTTCCAATGATTTCACCGACGACACCATCTATCGTCAAAGAAGAACTATCGATCACGTGGGCGTCCTCCGCAATAATAAGTGGTGACGTACGCCGGGAAGAGTCGACCCGATCCCGGAAGAAAAGATCGTCGCTGTGCCCCTGCGCTGCCCGGCGATGCGCTCTCACTTCAAGGGACGCATCGATATAAAATTTATAAGGTGTATCAGGAAAAACCATCGAACCGATGTCACGTCCTTCCATCACCAGGTTATCCATCGTGAGAAATTCCCGGAGATGAGCCACCAGAAACCCTCGCACCTCAGGAATCGCAGAGACGGGTGAAACTGTCCTGTTCACCTCCTCATCCCGTAAACGCGGCCCGGGGTCAATTCCATCGATCCGGATAAACAACTCTCTGTTGTTCAGTTTGAGTTCGAAAGCCGAATCCCGTATTCGAGAATAAATCGCGGACGACTCGTTGAGCGGAAGTTCATGTTCGCAGGCCAGCCATGCGACTGCACGATAAAGCGCTCCGCTATTGATGTAAGAAAAGCCAAGTCGTCGCGCGAGACAACGCGCGACCGTGCTTTTTCCAGAAGCGGCCGGCCCATCAATCGCAACAACCGAAAACTCGGGACCGGATCTCAATGCCGCTCCAAAATGTCCGCCGGGTTGATCACAGGCGTCGGTGAATTTTCCTCCGGCGTCAGAAAGCTCTCCAACTGTTTGTCGAAGCCCGGATACGAGGTTGCGACGCAGTCCGTATCTTCAATGATCGTTTCTTGATCCGCAAAGAAACCAGCGATTGCAAAAGCCATTGCGATTCGGTGATCACCGAAACTCTTCAGTCTCGCCCCCATCAAGGGTGCTCCGCCATAGATCTCCAAACCATCCTCGAACTCGACCACTTCCACGCCCATAGCCGTAAGATTTGTCGCAATCGCGCTCAACCGGTCCGTCTCTTTAAAGCGCAACTCTTTCGCATCGCGGATAACCGTCTTTCCCTGAGCCAGAGCGCCGGCAACCGCAAGAACGGGGATCTCATCAACGACATTCGCAATCTCGCTTCCCTCGATCACAGTTCCTCGAAGCCTCCCGCCTTGAATTCGAATTTCTCCTCTAGGCTCAACCTGATCGCAGTCCTCGATGACTTCTCGAACTCTTGCGCCCATGCGCAGCAGGATCGAAAGAATCCCGGTTCGAGTCCCGTTCAGTCCCACATCGCGAACCAGTAAATCCGAATCCTCTTGAGCAGCCGCCGCTACAAGCCAGAAAGCGGCACTTGAGATATCTCCGGGAACTGTGAAATCCCTCGACTCCGGCACTTGGTCCCCGTACATGGATATTGAATATCCGTTTCCGACCTTTTCGCGCTGCGAACGCACCAGAAAATAGGACATCATTCGCTCGGTATGATCCCTGGTCGCAACCGGTTCGATAATGGTCGTTTTGCCCGGTGTTCTCATTGAAGCAAACAGGATCGCACTTTTCACCTGCGCACTGGCAACCGGCAATTCATAACGAATGGGACTGAGGGCGGTGCCGCGAATCGTTAGGGGAGCGGTCCCCCCGGGGCCCGCAGCCTTTATCGTGCAACCCATTTTCGTTAGCGGTTCGGCCACGCGACGCATCGGTCGCGAAGAAAGCGACTCGTCCCCGACCAACGTCGCTTCGAAAGGTTGCGGGGCCAGAACTCCACAGAGCAAACGCATTAAGGTTCCCGAATTGCCGCAGTCAATGTTTGCCGTAGGGGCCGTGAAATGCCCTCGCTGGCCCTGGACTATTAATGTTGTTTCTTCGGGCTGTTCGATTGGAATTCCGAGTGCCTGCATCGCGCGGACCGTGCACTGGCAGTCCTGGCTCGGGAGAAAACCTCTGACGACACAAGTGCCATTGGACATCGCGGCAAGCAACACAGCGCGATGAGTCATGCTCTTGTCGCCGGGCACGCGTATCTCTGCCTCAATCTTGGGCGCCCTGATAACGTGGAGCTCGGACATAAAATGTTACCGGGTTAACCTATCGCGATTCTGCTTAGCGGCGTCGAGCAAAGCTTGCAAATTTTTCGCATCCTTGCGCCGGAGAAGCGGCAGAGTCCGATCAATCAGATCGCGGAATGCAGAAAGATTGCCCGCGAGAGCCCCGGCGTTTGAGAGCAAAATGTCCGTCCATGCGCAGATACGGAAAAAACTTGACTCATGTGCAACCGGTTTTGCTTTTCAAGGATTCTACCCGGTTCCTCCGCCAAAGCTAAGGAACAAGAAAGATCTTCCCGGTATACGGATCTTTCACCTCCGCACCAGGAGGGTACCCTTCCACATCGACTTCCCCCGCATTCGGTGCATATGGACTCGTCACGCGACCGCTTTTCCCGGGAATCTTTGACGCCGTAGGATAATTTTCCGGTTGCGCCGGGGGTGTGGGAGAAGGCGTTGGAAAGGCCTCAGGAGGCGGCACTTCCGAAACATGAGCCTCCTCAGAAGGCTTGGGGTTCGACCTCTCCGGCTTCGGAGTCGGTGTCGGGGCCGCTCCATATCCGTAACGATTCCCCTGACCAGCGGTCTTCGGTCCGCTCGTTGTCTGACAAGCCACCAGCGCCACACAAACAGTAACTGAAGCCGCAATAATAAGATGACGAATCATAACGAATAATCGAATGAGCATTAATTCATTCATGTTCGAATGACAAATGAAAAGCAGGCCCGCGAGAACGGCCCTGGGAGGGACGGCCTCCGTGCCATCCCATTTTCTCATTGTTACGGGGTCAGAAATGATTAATTTGATGGGACGGCACAGAGGCCGTCCCTCCCTAAAATGTCAGGCGTGTCGCCGAATCGGCCTCTGCCAGCTCGGAAGTCCGGCCCTGGCGGCCTCACCCCACTTGCGCTCTCAGAAACTGGATCAGCAAACGCAGGCGCTCACAGACTTCGTAGGCCTCAAGGAGCTGCTGGCGCTGAAATGGCTCCGTCACAAAGGCCGCGGAAACGACATCGGAAAGGATCTCCGGCGATTCAATCTGCCGCAGATGACTCATAAGGTTTGGCGGAAGCGGAACGCCGATCTCCTCAATGCGGGCGCAAAACTCCACGACCTTCGCGCTCAGAGCATCTGCTTCGATAGGACTTCCGACTATTGATTTTACGAGTTCAACTTGAGCGACTCGGAACGGTTTCTCCTGTGTTAAACCGAGCAGCCGGACGCGGGCCAATCCTTGAAGAACGAGGTTTGAAGTTCCATTTTCGTTACCCACGCATGCACGAATCAATCCCACCCCGGCTACGGGACACAAATCCTGAATTCCAACGGCTTCTTCGATGCCGCGCTTGATCAACGCCACGGAAAACATGCGGTCCCCATCCAAAGTAAAGGACAACATTTCTCGATATCGCTTTTCAAAAATGTAGAGGGGCAACAGCGAATGCGGAAATAGGACCGCGTTAGACAATGCCATCACAGGCACTTCTGTCGGAATCTCAATCACGGATGACCGGATGTATTTCCGCGAATGGAATCCCGGGCGCAAGATGCGCTATCAGAACCAGATCGCTCCCCCTTCCCCTCGGCAAGAAACTGCGATACCTGTTGCACATCCTTATCGCCTCTGCCGGACATGTTTATAATGACCACTTGGTCACGTTTCATCTCCTTTGCATGTTTGATTACGTAGGCAACAGCGTGAGCCGATTCGAGGGCCGGGATAATTCCCTCATTTCGCGAAAGCTCCAGAAACGCTTCGAGAACTTCGTCATCGGTCGCATAATCATACGCCACCCGCCCAATGTCCCGAAGATAGCTATGCTCGGGGCCAACCGCAGCGTAGTCCAATCCGGCTGAAACGGAATGTGTCAGCTGAATTTGTCCGTCTTCGTCCGCGAGGAGGTAGGTCTTCGTTCCTTGCAGCACGCCGAGGCGCCCTGCCTGAAAACGGGCTGCATGTTCTCCGGGGCGAATCCCGCGGCCGCCGGCTTCGACGCCAACCATCCGAACGCTCGAATCCCGGAGAAACGGGTAGAAAAGACCAATGGCGTTACTTCCACCGCCAACACACGCCACGAGCAAATCGGGGAGCCGCTCTTCCTGCTCGAGAATCTGGCGGCGCGCCTCTTCACCTATTACCCTGTGCAGATCCCGAACCATCATCGGGTAGGGATGCGGGCCATAGGCCGTTCCGAGCAGATAATGCGTCGACCGGACATTCGTGACCCAATCACGCATCGCCTCGTTGATGGCCTCCTTCAGAGTCGCTTGCCCAGCCGTCACAGGAACGACCTTTGCCCCGAGAAATTCCATGCGGATGACATTCAAGGCCTGGCGTTCCATGTCCACCTTGCCCATATATACAACGCATTCCAATCCAAATCGCGCAGCAACGGTCGCCGTGGCGACTCCGTGCTGGCCCGCGCCAGTCTCCGCAATCACACGGGTTTTACGCATGCGTTTCGCCAGTAGGATCTGGCCCATTGCGTTATTGATCTTGTGCGCGCCCGTATGCAAAAGGTCTTCCCTTTTAAGAAAGACCCGAGGTCCCCCAAGCTTTTCGGTCAAGCGCTCAGCAAAGTAGAGCGGTGTCGGGCGCCCGCAAAACGAGCTCAGCAACCGATCCAATTCGAGTTTGAAGCCAGGATCCTGCCGTGCGCGTTCGTATTCTTCAGTAAGCTGCTGAATGGCCGGCATCAACGTTTCCGGCACGAAAACGCCGCCGTACGGTCCGAAATGCCCGTGGAGATCCGGCAACTGCCCAAACTCGGCTAACGCTTCCATAGAACCTAAACCATCGTCGCTCAGCACTAGCGGAATCAAGGGGAAAGTCACAAGCGGTAGGGTCCGATCTCCGAGCGGACCGTCAGTATTGGTCGCACTGAACTTATGACCTCACCGTAAAACCGGTCGCCTCGGAGATGCGACCCTACCAGTCTGACCGAGTTGCAGGGTCTAACCCTTTGACAATCAGTAGCTTCCACCACGAGTTCCTGGATAATTCTGATTTTTCAAGGCCAGCTTCAAAGCTCTGCGGTGTGGTGATGGCATTGGCAAACCCTCAATCGATGCCAGAGACTTCCACTCCAGCCCCTTACCAAGTTTTTCTGGAGGTTCCCGGAGGAAAACGCACAGATGGATAGCGAATCGCGTAACCGCATGACGCACACGGACGAGCGGGAACTCGGAGGATCTCGCACAGCCGGAATCGGGCGACTCGCTCAGCACGGGCAGGGTCCATAATCCTTGCCACCGGCTTTCGGCCCGCTGCTCAAGCAGGACATGGCCTTGCCGTAATGCAAAAAAGTAGTTTTCCCTCCTCTGTTCGATCGCAGGCCGCTTCTTCTTCAAAGGAAGCAGCTCGGGATCCTGGGCCCGGCAAAACGTTTTTACCGGACAAAGTGCGCATAGCGGCTTCCGCGGAGAACACAGCGTGGCACCCAGTTCCATCAAAGCCGCATTCGACAGGCGAGGCTTAGTCCCCTGCGCAAAGCGGCCAGCCAATTCCCATATCAATCTCCCACCCCGCGGGCTGTCAATCGGTTCATGGACGTTTGCGAGCCGGCTCAGCACGCGTGCGATGTTTCCATCTACAATGGGAGCCGGACGATCAAATGCGAAGCTGACAATCGCTCCGGCCGTATACCTCCCGACACCCGGAAGTTTTATCAATTCTTCAACCGTTGACGGAAACCGTTCGCCAAATTGGCCGGCGATGATCTTCGCGCACTGATGCAGGTTTCGAGCCCTGCGATAGTACCCCAGCCCCTGCCACAGGCACAGGACCGAAGCCTCGTCGGCGTCCGCCAAATCGCCAATGGTCGGAAACCGGTCGAGCCACCGCCGGTAGTAGCCTAGGACAGTTGCCACCTGCGTCTGTTGAAGCATCAGCTCCGACACAAGAATACGATAAGGGTCCATCGATTCGCGCCATGGAAGGCTTCGGGCGTGGCGCCGATACCAGGCCAGAAGGCCCGACCGAAACTCCGTGCTTTCGATGAAAATAGAATCATTGAAAAGCAAAACGCCCTGGAATCCTTGAAAAGCAAAATCGGTTGCAGATGAGTCAAGTTTTTTCGTATCCTCGCACATTGGTCATTAGATGGTTTTGCTTGTCCAGGATTCTAAAGTGAATTCGTACACCGTCTCTATCACACCGTCGCAGGCAGAGGCGCTCAAGACGCTTCTTTTAGAACAGGGGTTCGAATTTGTCGATCGACCGTACACACTGTTTGCTGTGCAAAAAGCCAATCTATCGGTCTCAGTGTACGAGAAAGGACCAAAAGTCCTTGTTCAAGGAAAGGAGACGGAGGAGTTTGTCCGGTTCCGTCTCGAGCCCGAGATCTTGAAAGAGGCGCGACTCGGTTACGATGAAGTGCTTCACCCGGAACAATTCGAGCCGCATTTTGGTGTTGATGAAAGCGGCAAGGGAGATTTTTTTGGACCGCTCGTTATCTCCGGCGTCTATGTGGAACGAGAGATTGCCCGGCATCTTCTCGCCCTCGGCGTGATGGATAGCAAAAGGATCGGTTCTGACCATAGGATTCGCAGGTTAGCGGATGAAATTCGGAAAACGCCTGGAATCGCACTCAGCGTCGTTCTAATCGGACCGGAAAGGTACAACTCGCTTTACCAAAAATTTGCCAATTTGAACGACCTTCTGGCCTGGGGACATGCGCGAGTGATCGAAAATCTGCTGGAACAACGCCCCGACTGCGCCCGATCATTGTCCGACAAATTCGCGAATGAACGGGTGATCGAACGCGCCCTGTTGAAACAAGGCAAAAAAATTAAAATCGATCAGCGAACCAAAGCAGAATCAGACGTGGCAGTAGCCGCTGCTTCCATTCTTGCGCGGGAGAAATTCGTGATCTGGCTTGATAGCCGTTCCAAACAATTCGGCTTTCCTTTGCCAAAGGGAGTTTCGGCAGCGGTCAAGTCCGCCGCCATCCAGATCGTTGAGAAATTTGGTCGTGACGCCCTTGGAACGGTGGCGAAGATGCATTTTCGAACCTCCGCCGAAGTGCTGGGCGAGAGCATCAATCGCTCTCCGGGAACTGGTGGTGGAGGCTATTGAGCGGCACCGAGTTAGACGTTCAGTGACGGAGCTTGATTTTTGCTGACCGACCTCCTGGAGGGCGTCCGCTCCGTCGGCGCCGTAAAATGCTGCTGGCGCCGGCCCATCGGCGGCTGCGAGGGACCAGATCCTCCGTGACCACGGTGTGCGAGGCTCCCTTAGATCTCGACCAAACCCGATTGAGTTCCGACTCCCCATGAAACGGTTTTATGTTGATATGTATCCAACGCCCGGGACGCGCTGCCGCTGCCTTTTAGGGCAAACTCGCCTTGTTCCTACTAAATCCTTGCCTGATTTTTAATCTCGCCGATAGTGCGGAAAAGTCTCAGCGTCGGAAGGTTCAGCAGTGCCGCTGGCGTGGAGGGCTGGGGAGCGTGCATTAAATATTCGAACCTTTGAAAGGAGTCCTGATGGCTAACCTGACAAAACGGGACATCGTTGTTAAGATCAGTAACGAGACCGGAATGGTTCAACATCAAGTTTTCGACGTTGTGCAGAGGACGCTCGATTTAGTTACTGACAGCCTCGCACGAGGGGAGGATGTCGAACTGCGTAATTTTGGCATTTTTGAAGTCCGGCTGACCAAGGAACGTGTTGGACGAAATCCCAACCAGCCTGGCAGCAGCTTTAAAATACCTGCGCGCGCTACGGTCAAGTTCAAAGCGGGAAAGGTAATGCGTCAAAAGGTGTCAAAACTCTCGGCAGCCCTGAAGCAGGCGGAATCGTTGAAGGGGGCGGTGATTTAGCTGGCCCTCTTCCGGAATTAGTGCACCGTCTCGTTTTTCCGCGTTGCTCGCTCCTTACATATCGCTCTGAATATGCTCGTCGCTCCCGCCTTAAAAAACAGCCAACTGACCTGCGGCGACATCACTATTCTATACGAGACGGTACACTAGGACTCGTTTTTGCCTTCAATGGGGGGCAAAATGTATTGTCGAAGTCTTTCGGTGATGCCTGGAACGCTTCTTTTCCCCTTGGTCTCTCGCAGCTTTTCCGCCTTCACCTGGTACCGCGTCTTGTTCTGAAGTCGCGCCTCGAGTTCGTCCGCCAGCAACCTGCGGGCCAGAAACCGGTTCAAGGCTTGACTCGTCTCGCGGCAGCAACGAATTCGAATGCCGGTGGCTCGATGGCGGAGGTCTACCCCGTTCCCCTTGAAAAAGCTTTCCTCGAGGTCTTGCTCCGAACATTGAAGAGCCGCGAGTCGGCTCCGCAACGCCCTCGCTTTCTTGTCCGAAACCGGAAAAGCAGGCACACTCCCGTTTATACGGAAAGTCGCCTCGGAATTCAAATCATTGACCCGCGACCCCAGAGCGAGTACCGCCGATTTGCACGAGGTCTTAGCAGACGCAAAAATGCGAATGCTGCAATTTGTCACCTTTTGTTGGTAAAACCATCAATCTTGGCAATGATATTGCCTTTTGTCTTCGTGGTAATAGCAGGTTAAACTACCCTCATAGCGGCCATGGAATCATCTGAACTCCTAACGACAAATCGTAAAGCCCTGACCATCAACCTCGATCAGGCAAAATACGGCACGTTCGCTGAGATAGGTGCCGGGCAGGAAGTTGCTCGCCACTTTTTCCAAGCTGGCGGGGCGGCAGGTACCGTCGCCAAGTCGATCTCTGCCTACGACATGAAATTCAGCGACGAGATATACGGTAAAGCGGCGCGTTATGTTTCCCAGGAACGATTAGGACTCATGCTGGATCACGAGTACAATCTTTTAATTGAACGCCTTCACACCGTTCGGGGGGAACGCACGCAATTCTTTGTTTTCTCTGATACTGTGGCTGCAAAAAGCTTCAAGGGAACAAATGAAGCGCATGGCTGGATGGGTGTCAGGTTCCAGGCGGAGCCGAATACACCTCCCAGCGACGTGGTCATTCATGTCAGAATGCTGGACAAGGAAAATATTCTGCAACAGCAGGCCCTGGGGATCATTGGTGTCAACCTCACTTACGGAGCGTTTTACTACATCAACGATCAGGACCAGTTTATTCGCTCTATGGCCGATAACCTGGGTATCGATCGCATTGAGGTCGACATGATCAATTTCGCGGGACCGCTCTTTGCCAACGTCGACAATCGGTTGATGAGTCTGAAGTTGGTTGAGTATGGCTTGACGAACGCGGTCATGTTCAGCCCGAAAGGTGAAGTCTTGCAGCCCTCCGAGGTCCTGTACAAGAAGGCGATTGTTGTGGAACGAGGGAGCTTCCGGCCGGTCACGCTTGTCAACGAAGATATGTTGCGCTGCGCGTTGGCCCAGTTCCTTCAGGAACCTGCTCTCAAGGGCGTAGATGTGGTCGTCCTCATGGAGATAACCATGGCCAACCTGCTCGCGTCCGGAAACATCGACCACAAAGATTTTCTCGATCGGGTAGATACCCTGGCCGCCATCGGAAATAACGTTCTTATCTCCAATTACCTGGAATTCTACAGGCTTACCTCCTACTTCCGCCGGTATACAAAACAAATGGTCGGCGTTGCAATGGGGATCAATAACCTCCTGGAAGTGTTCAACGAGAAGTATTACGAGAATCTCGACGGTGGGATTCTCGAATCGTTTGGGCGCTTATTCAAGAATCTGATCAAGCTGTACATTTATCCGATGCGGAAGAGTGCTTACGACCGCTACTGTTCGGCCAATCCCACAGCGTGTGCGGTTCCCGCTTTTGGAACATCACTTCATCCGTTAGCAACGGATGTATGGATCAACGCGATAAACCTCCAGGTCCAAATGCATCTGCGGAATCTTTACGCGCATTTGCTGGAGAACCACTATCTTGCGCCGATCGTCGGATATGATTCTTCGATCATGGAAATCTTTTCACGAGATGTTCTGAACAGTATCAAGAGCGGAACACCAGGCTGGGAAAAAATGCTGCCTGATAAGGCAGCCGCGACTATTAAGGAGCGCCGTTTGTTTGGCTATAAGGAACCGGAGGTCGCCAAGCTCGAGCCCGTAGCATAACATACGGCGGGAGTTTCCTGGTCGTTCAACTCGCGAATGGCGCGCGAGAAGAGTTCATTTTTGCACCGTGACAGGATTTCAGGACACAGCATTGATGAACCCCCTGGAACAGCGGATCGGATACAAATTCCGAAATTCGCTGCTTTTGGCTGAAGCATTGACGCATCCAAGCCTCGGACACGAAACGCAACGGCATCACTTTGATAATCAGCGTCTGGAGTTTCTCGGCGACGCAGTGCTGCAGGTGATTTTCACCGAACATCTTTTCCGCCTGTTTCCGCAATTCAGCGAAGGACAACTTACCAAGTTGCGGTCGCGGCTCGTTTCACGTGAGGGATTGAAGGTCCACGCAATCAATATCGGTCTTGGTACCTATCTGATGATGGGACGCGGCGAAGAAGCGAGCGGAGGACGCCAGCGGGCATCCATTCTGGCTGATGCGTATGAGGCTCTGGTGGGAGCAATGTATTTGGACAGCAATATCGAGATCGTCCGCCGTTTTGTGCTGGAGGAAGCCCAGCAGGATATTCAGCGTCTTACCCAACAGCCTCTTGAGGTCAATCCGAAAGGGCAGCTTCAGGAGATTCTTCAAGCCATTTCGCCCAAAAGCCCAAGCTATGAAATCGTCTCTCAGACCGGTCCTGAACATCAAAAGCTGTTCGTTGCAAAAGTGATCTGGGACGGTCTCGAATTGGGCTCCGGTTCAGGTTCAAGCAAGAAGCAGGCGGAGACGGCCGCGGCGCTTTCCGCTCTCAAGGCTGAAAAATGGGGAATGGATACGGAGGAAACCGAAACCAAACCGGTCCTTCCAAAGGTTCAAGCCGAAGTCGAAGCCGAACCTCCGCCATCCAGACCCGTACGCCGCAGGAAACTGGGCAGCCGCCCGCTAAAATCATCCCCCTAGCCTGGAGCTGGTGGTGGAAAGTGCTGAGCGCCAACGAGTAGCGGATTGCGGCGTTGGTAGGGCCGGATCTCCGAGCCGGCCGCTATTACGAAGCAGGCTTGTAAGTTTGGGGTTCGGAGTTCGTTCGGAGTTTTGAACCTGCATCGCCGTTCACCGTTCGCCGTTCGCCGTTCACCGTTCACCGTTCGCCGTTCACCGTTTGGGGTTCGGGGCTCGGAGTTTGGGGGTTCGAAGTTCTGTATTCTGATTCTGTATTCTATTCTGTATTCTATTCTGTATTCTGCCTTCTGCCTTCTGCCTTCTGCCTTCACCCTCGTATTCCGGAAATCTTCCAAAGCATCTCGCGCGAAATACCGGGCGGCACAAACCAGAACGGCGGGCTCAACACGTTTGCTGCAGCGCCAGCCACGCCCGGCGCAACGGCGCGAATCATCTGTTCAAGGCGCATCCGTTTATTGAGCCACCAACGAGCCGAATCGTTCGCAATCAGATATTCGTAGTTCCGTATAACGTCCGCCGAGGAATGCATCCGAACAATCTTCAACAGTTCGAGCCATCTCGTCTTTCCGCCGCTGCCGCTTTTGTGAAGGGCATGGATCCGGTATCGCGAGAGCGTTTGACCGACGGAAACGAAGCGGCAAACCCTGCTCGCACGGATAAACCATTCCCAGTCAAATCCGTAACGCAGGGATTCGTCGAACGGGCCAACGATTTCCCACGCCTCCCGTGTCCAGAAAGTGCTGGGCTGATCGAGGAAATCTGAGACGGCAAGCAAAGCAGGATCAAACGAAATAGCCGGACGAAGCTCGCAAGTCCCCGTCCGATCATCGAACAGTTCGCATCCGCCATACGCTATCAACGGCTCGTCCAGATTGCCCGCAAAAATCTGCGCAACGCTATTGAGCGTATGCGCCAGGTAGAGATCATCGCTATTGAGCCAACAGAGAATATCTCCCGAGGCGCGTCGAAAGCCCTCATTGATTGCCGCCGCTTGGCCACTGTCCTTGCCGGACCGCCAGAAAGCCAGGGCGGCATCATATTTTTGAAGGATTGTGACTGTCCCGTCCTGGCTTCCGCCATCCAGAATCTGATATTCAAGGTCCGGATATCTTTGCTCGAGCACGCTTAAAATCGTTTGCTGGATGAATTGGCCCTGGTTATAGGAGGGAGTAACAACAGAAATTCTTGGATCGCGCACAATTCACTCTGACACCGGGCGCCAAAAGAAATCCAGTTTTCGTTCACCGCTCGCCGTTCGGGTTTTGGGGTTCGGGGTTCGGGTTTTTGGAGGCACACCAACCCACGTCAATCGTGCTCGACTCTGTCCCCGAAGTAAACCGTTCACTGTTCGCCGTTCTACCTTCTGCCCTCTGTATTCTGTATTCATCGTTGACATCATAACATCAGCCCGGCCATGCTTTGATGCATGAGGACTACTTTGAGCCTGGATCCAGATGTCGCAATTCTCCTGGAAAAAGTTCGAAAAGCAAAGCGACTCTCCCTCAAGCAGGCGGTGAACGAAGCGTTGCGAGCCGGATTAACGCAACTGGCGACGCCCCCTCCGCGCCGCGCCAGCTTCCATACTCATACCGTTGACCTTGGTCGATGCCTGATCGGGAATCTGGACGACATCTCGGAAGCCTGGCTATTGAAAACGGATTCGTCCTTTACTCGACCGATCGGGACTTTGCTCGGTTTCCAGAATTGCAGTGGCAGGATCCACTGGAGGCGAGATAAGTGCGCGAGTTCGCCGTTCGCCGTTCCCAGTTCACCGTTCGGAGTTCGGAGTTCCGGGGTTCATCTGTGAAATCTGTGGCCCGGGGTTCTGTCTTCTGTCTTCTACTTCTGTCTTCTACTTCTGTCTTCCACCCCTACATCGTCCTTTCCAGCCAGTTCGGGTTCTTGTCGGCGTGATCGGCAATCTCGGCCAGGATGGAGAGGAGCGATCGACGCGGATTCCAGTTCCAGACCGAACGTGCGCGGGTCGAATCGAGAACCAGCCAGGGTATATCGAAGCGCCGCTCCTTAATGTCCGAAATGACCTCATGCGGCCCGAACCGTTCGGTACACCATTCGCTCAATTCGAGTAGCGACATCGAATAATCGATTCCACCCCCCACGTTGCATATCCGATCAGGTTTTGTTTCCGGATTTCGGACCTGTCTCAGTATCAACTCCGCGAGATCCTCAGGATGAAAAGCGTCCCGGACCTGCAGCCCTCTTCCCCCGAAACCGATATAACGCAGCGATCTGCGTGAACGCCAGGCGTGCAACCAAAAGGAAAAAATGCCCTGTTCCGCTGTTCCGAACTGGCCGGCCCCGGCCAGAATACCGCAACGGTTGATCCAAACCGGTATCCCAAAAGTATCGCCATACTCCAAAGCCAAAGCCTCGGAAGCAAGTTTGGTTGCTCCGTAAAGCGAAACAGGAGCAGCGGTACTGAACTCTTCGCTCACACCGGCAGATGAGATTCCCGCGACTTCAATTTTGGAAAATCGCGGCACAAATCGTTTTCCATCGATCTCTAGTGTTAGTTCGGATAATGGCCGGATTGCATAGACCCGGCTAGTGCTCAAAAGGATGAAACCTGCACTTGATCGCCGGCAATATTCCAGAACGTTTACTGTTCCGAACAGATTGTGCTCCACCAATTGGCGGCTGCTCGAACGGTTGTCGACGCCTGCCAGCACACTTGGGAGAGCCGCGGCATCAATCACCCAATCCGCCGGAGGCAAACTCTCGAGGTCACTGGCCGAACGTATATCGGCGTGCCAGCAACGAATGCCGTCGGCTGCGAGCCGCCGATTCATCTCGCTTCCAGCTCGGCTCAGGTTATCGACGCCGAAGAGGTCCGAATCGGGGAGAATTTCCCGGATGCGCCGCGCGACGGCGCTCCCGACAAATCCGCAGATTCCGGTGACAAAGATCTTCATGAAAATAGACCAAAGCACAAAAGAGTAAGAATGAAATCTTCCGTGCCCTTGTGCGAGCCTTTCTCGCTTCATGATTCTCCAGATAGAGCCATCTTGGAATAAAGTACGAAGGCCATCCTTTTTTAAATGAACGCCAAGCGCACCAGCAGCAAGCTGCCTGAACAACGAGAACAAAATTCCCGTCATCCGGATGCGATGTAGGCGAACCGTCTCGGTTTGCCCTGTCTTGAAGCGTGCAAAGCGGGACGCTTCGCCTACTTAGCGCCTCCACTGAGACCGCTGACTCATCGACGGAGCGGACGCCCTCCAATAAACGGCCGGCTCGGAGATTCGGCTCTACCAGCAGGTTGCCATCCAGCCCAACGATGTCCGACCCAAACCTCGGTTTGCCGTCTTTTCTTTACCTGCGTGACTGTTAGATTCAGAAATCGCTTTTGTCTCGCATTTTCATGACACCAGACGCAACAGCTTCCAAACTGCATAGCCTGAGCGTTATCATTCCTGCACGCGATGAAGAGGGATGCATCGCATCAACCGTCGAACATCTGACCGTCGAGCTGCGTCTTCGCGGCGTGCCCCACGAAATTGTCGTGGTAGACGACGGAAGCAGGGACGGGACCTGGGCTATCTTGCAGGATCTGAAGAGCCGAATCCCGGTACTGTCTCCAGTTCAAAACCACGGAGAACACGGGTTCGGACGGGCGGTGCTATATGGCCTTGAGCAAATGCGTGGGGACGCAGCCGTCATCATGATGGCCGACGAATCGGACGATTGCCGGGATGTCGTCCACTATTGGGAAAAACTCAATGAAGGTTGGGACTGCGTTTTCGGAAGCCGATTCATTAAAGGGGGCGGGACAATCGATTATCCGTGGACAAAGCTTGTCTTGAACCGCCTGGCTAACAAATTCCTGCAATTCCTTTTCAACATCGGTCTGAACGATACGACCAACGCTTTCAAAGCGTACCGGAAAACGGTGATCGACGGGTGCCGCCCCCTCATTGCGCCCCATTTCAATCTCACGGTGGAGATTCCCCTCAAAGCGATCGTTCGCGGTTACTCCTGGACGATCATTCCGATCACCTGGCGCAACAGAAGAACAGGCGAACCCAAACTCAAAATCAAGGAAATGGGGAGCCGCTATCTGTTTATTTGCCTGTACGTCTGGTTGGAAAAGTTCTTCAGCCGAGGCGACTACACAAAGCCCGCACCCCTTTCCGCACAAAGTTCTGAATCGGTGACAGAAGAGCGACCGGGAGTTGAATAACAGAACCGTTCACCGTTCACCGTTCACCGTTCACCGTTCACCGTTCACCGTTCACCGTTCACCGTTCACCGTTCACCGTTCACCGTTCACCGTTCGAAGT